>JAWUWF010000088.1:0-14163 GCA_034111985.1 Pseudophaeobacter sp. | reverse complement strand
TTGCCTCACGCAGGGCGCCAACCAGATCGCCGGGCAGGGCCTCACCGCCAACCAGCAGATGCTGCAGACGGTGCATGACCATGCGGGCCTCGTCGTCCTGCACCAGCATACGCGCCATCGAAGGCGTGCATTGCATATGAGTGACCCCGTGGCGCATCATCTGGGCTGAGAGGGAATAATCATCCGCTGCCAGCTGTTGCGCCGTATTGGCGCGGCGCAGCACCTCGGCCAGCGGTTTCAGCCCTTCGAGCACCACCTCCGGCGCAATGCCATAGTCAATGAGGCAGGCGATTTCATCGACGCCAATACGTTTCAACTGCTCGGTGCGCGCCAGGGCGTCTTCAATGGTCCCAAACAGGCCGGAGTCTTCAAAATAGCGCTCAAAGGCAAAGTCCAGAATGGCTTCCATCTCGTCTTCGCCCAGCATATCCAGCTGCATTTCAAAGGGATTGTTGACGCCCTTGGGACGCTTGAAGGCGGGAAAGGCCCAGGCATATTGCTTGATCAGACCGGCGGCGGCGCGCAGGTAGTCTTTCATCGGCTCACGCGCAATGCGGCGGGCTTCTTCGCGGCTTTCAGCCAGGTAGCTGTGCAGCATCAGAGTGACCTTGTAGTCGGCAGGATCGCGACCATTGGCGCGCAGGGCATCGTGATAGATGCGGATCTTGCCGCCGACCTCCTCGATGCTTTGGCCCAACAGATGCGTCAGCACATTGGCACCGATCTCACCGGCCTCGCGCCAGGTGTCGGGATTACCGGCGGTGGTGACCCAGACCGGCAGTTCTGCGGAGACCGGGCGGGGCTGGGTGACAACGGCGTGCATGCTGCCATCCTGACGGGGGAATGCGACCTCTTCGCCGCGCCAGAGCTTGCGCAGGGTCTCAATGCATTCAAACATCGCTGGTTTGTTGGCGGGCGGCGTGTTTTCCGGGCGCAGCACAAAATCATCCGGCTGCCAGCCCGAGGCAATGCCGATCCCGGCGCGGCCATTGGTAAGATTGTCGATCACCGACCATTCCTCGGCGATGCGGGCGGGGTGGTGCAGTGGCGCCACGCAGGAGCCCGCTCGCACGCTGATGTTATTGGTGACGGCCGCCACCGCCGCGCCTGTTACGGCGGGGTTCGGGTAGGGGCCACCAAAGGCGTGGAAATGGCGTTCAGGTGTCCAGACCGCGTTAAAGCCATTGGCATCGGCAAATTTGGCGCCTTCCAGCAGCAGGTGATATTTGCGCGGACCGGGGCCGTCGTCATTGCCCCAGTAAAACAGATTGAAATCCATCCGCCGGTCCGAGATCGCAATGGGGCCGTTGGACAGCTCAAGGCGGCTTTCATCGCTGGACAGCACCAGCTTAAAGCCACGCGACAGGGTCCAGAACAGCTCCAGCACCGAGATGTCAAAGGAGAGCGAGGTCACCGCCAGCCAGGCATCGCCCGCCTTGTGGGGAATACGCGCATCCATGGCAGCAAAGAAGTTTGCCACATTACCCTGCCGCACCATGACGCCCTTTGGGGTGCCGGTAGAGCCGGAGGTGTAGATCAAATAGGCCAGATCGGCGCCGCCTGCGCCGCTGATCACATTGGCCGCGCTGATATCTGCCGCAGGTATAGACTCTACAGTGACAATCTGCGCGTCTGTGGCGGGCAGCTCTGCCCGCAGGGCCTCTTGCGTGACGACAACGCTGGCCTGACTGTCAGAGAGATAATGGGCGATGCGCTCGCGCGGGTAGGCGGGGTCCAGCGGCACATAGGCTGCGCCGGCTTTGAGCACCGCAAGGGCGCCAATCAGCAGATCCGCAGAACGTTTGATATAGACGCCAACGTGGCTGCCAGGGGCGACCCCCAGCTGTTGCAGCCTGGCAGCCAGCCCATTGGCGCGGGCATTGAGGGCAGCGTAGCTGTAGCTTTCGCCTTCAAACACCAGCGCTGTGGCCTCGGGGGTACGGGCGACCTGGGCCTCAAAGGCCTGCTGAATGGTGGCCTCACCGGGCAGATCGCATGCGGTCTGGTTCCAGTCCTGCAGCAGGATCTTGCGCTCGGCCTCGGGCAGGATCGGCAGATCAGTGAGGGGGGTGTCTGCGTGAGAGGCGATGACACCCAGCACCAGCTCCAGCCGCGCGGCGAGCAGCTCCGCGGCCGTGCTGTCCAGCCGGGCGTCATCCACATGCAGCGCCACGGCGCCCTCAGTCAGCGAAACGGTGAGGATACAGCCTGGCAGGGCGGCATCGCGATCCACTGATATCCCAATTGCGGGCTGGCTCTGCGGGCCCAGCTCTGGGGCGCGGGCCACCAGATCCAGGGCAAAACCGCCAAACTTGCGGGCCTTTTGGACGTCGGTCTTTATCTGAGCCGTCAAAGCGTTGACAGAGTGATCTCGCGTCACCTGCAGCGGAATCCAGTCTGAAATCAGGGCTTTTGCACGCTGGGCGATAGTTGTGTTGCTGGCGTCTGGCACTGGGGTGGCAAAGGCAATATCAGCCTGCTCTTCACCGGTGCTCAGCAGCGCCCATGCGAGGCTGGCGGCAAGGATCTGGTCCTCGCTCAGATCCGGCGGGCAAGAGAGGTCATGGCGGCTGTGGTCTGTATTCCCGGTGGTCCCTGTGCTCCTTGGGGCCGCTGTGCTCCCTGTGGCCCCGGTCTGGCGCGCCAGTGGCACGGCCACGGGCTGCATGGCGGCAAGCGCACGGCGCCAGTGGCTTTCCCCGCCCTGTGATTTGGCCTGCGCCTCTGTCAGGTGCTGCGCTGTGTCAGGGCTCAAACCCGGCAACTGTTCACCGGCGGTGAACAGGGCGGGCAGATCCACTGCCGCGCCTGCGAGTGTGGTGATATCTTCCAGCGCAACAGCGCCATCAGAGGTGGCGACAGTCACCACGGCGCCAGTGACAGAGAGCACAGATCCTGCGGCGCCAGCCCCCTCAGCAGGGCTGGCTTTGCCCACGCGCAGGATCTGGTTCACGTGCTGCAGTTTGGCGCTGCACAGCGGGTTCCAGTAGGGGCCAAAATCAAGGGCGCGCACCAGCTGGCACAGCGTCTGGCTTGAAGAGCTGAAATCCAGAATGGCGCCAGCTGCGGGGCGGTGATCCTTGCCAAAATAGCTGCGCGCGCTCAGGTCCTGCGGCTGACGCTGCAGCGCGTTTGTTGTCAGTTGTTCCAGCACCTCGCCAAAGCTGTCCATGGCGGCGGCGTAGCATTTGGAGTTGAGGCTGAAAGCGGTCTCATCCTCGGCAATGTCAAACAGGCGCTGGGCAAGAATATCACCCTCGTCAATGCCGCCCTCCATCATATGCCAGGTAATGCCGTGCTGTGCCTCTCCGGCCATAATCGCCCAGTTGGGCGTGTTAAGGCCGGCATAGCGCGGCAGGGGCCCGTCGTGAAAGTTCACAGCTCCTTTACTGGCCAGCTCCAGCACCTGATCCGGGATCACCCGCAGGTTGGCAATCGACAAAAGCCAGTCAAAGGGGGTTTTGATCTCGCTTGGAGAGTCCAAAATGGCCAGATCTTTCCCCCTGGCCCAGCTGCGAATATCGCTATTTGTTGAGACCACAGCCGCAATCACATGGCCCTTGGCCAGCACAGCCTCGGCACAGCCGATCAACAGGGATTCATTGCCGATAACGACACAGGAAAAATGGCTCATTTGAGGTCCTCCGAAACCGGGGTGTGCAGGCGCGTTTCACTCGTTGAAGCAGGCGTGCGGGCGACGGGACGCAGCGCAGTGGCGATGAGGTCGCTTAGAAAATGATTGGGGTCGGCCTGGGGTTTGCCTTGCAGCAGTCGGCGGAGTTCGTAAACTCCGGTGCCCGCAACGCGTGCCAGGGTCGCCAACGCAGCATAGAGCCTGCCGTGAGATTTAGTAAAATAGTGGTCGCGGGACTGAAACCAATAGCCGGGCGTGCGGTCCCACTGCTTCATCCCGGTGGAGGCAGAGCCCACATGGGCCACTTGACTGTCCGGCAGATAGTGGGTCCGCCATCCGGCGTGGGCTGCGCGGCGGCACAGATCAGTTTCTTCAAAATACAAAAAGAAGGTCTCGTCAAAGCCGCCGGTCTGCTCAATGACAGCGTGGCGGATCATCAGGCTGGCACCGGCTGTCCAGTCCACCTGGGTCTCACTCTGGGGCATCTCCATCGCCACCACCCAGCGAGACAGCAGCCGGGTAAACACCCCGGTGCGCGCCCCCATCTCAAATTCCCCTGCAATAGACGGAAAGCGAAAGGCGGTGCGGTGTGGCGTGCCATCGGTGCCATGCACAAAAGAGCCTGCCAGTCCGGCGCGCGGCTCGGCGGCCAGAAAGTCGCGCAGGGTGCGAATGGTCTTGCCCTGCACAAGGGCGTCCGAGTTCAGCAGGTAGTAGTAGTCCGGCGCAGATCCATCCGACAGCCCGGCGGCAAAGCCGATGTTCATGCCCGCGCCAAAGCCGCCATTGACCATAGAGCGGATCAGCCTGATTTTACCGCTGTCTTGCCAGCCGCGTGTTGTCATCCCGGCCTGCATCGCCTCCCAGGAGCCATCGTCTGAGCCGTTGTCGATCACCAGCACTTCGCCGGGGAGATCTTCCATCTCTGCCAAGGCCGCCTCAGCCGCCTGCAACGTCATCTCGGGCGTGCGGTAATTCAGGATGATGGTGAGGATACTGCCGGTCATTGTTAAGGCTACTCCGCGGCCTGAGAGAAGGGGGATGTTGCAGGTACGGGCTGGGTCGGGGTGTCCGTTGTGGCCACGTCAGCAGAGGCTAGCCCCTGATCCAGACGCGATTTTACAGCCGCCGCCAGCGTGCTCACATTGGGCACCAGTACCATGCTGTCATGATTGCCCGGCACCTCGATCACCTCAAGGCCTGCGGCCCAGTTCCCCCAGTCGTTGTCGTCAAAAACATATTCGCGCTCAAGGCTCACCCAGTTGCCGCGCGAGACCTTCCAGTGCCGGTCCAGCGGCGGGCGGAGCAGCGTCAGCGGCCCGCTCCAGGGCTGCAGCGCATAGGTCTCGACCGCGTGGCGGAAACCCATCTCGATCTTGTGGTTGTTAAAGGTCGGGGTCTGGTTGGTCGGTGCCGGGTTGTGGCGCCGCTTGCTGATTTCCCACAGGATGCGGGCCTTGGCCCATTCCATGAGGTAGCCCGCGCCCTTTTTGCGCAGCTCTTGCAGTTTGATCAGCGCCTTGTCGACAGGCGTAAGGCCGGGACGTACCGGCAGGGGCGTGTCGAGCAGGATCAGGGCTGCTGTTGTGTCGCCCTGTACGCGTACCTGCTGCGCCATCTCATAGGCGGTGATGCCGCCGCCGGAGAAGCCACCAAAAAGATAGGGCCCTGTGGCTTGGATCTGTTTCACCTCGGCAAGATAGTCCGCTGCGGCCTGCGCTACGTCGCGATGTGGTGCGTCACTGCCCATCAGGCCGCGCGCCTGCAGACCGTAAACCGGGCGAGTGCCGCCCAGCTCCTGCGCCAGCTGACGCAGGTTCAGCACATTGCCAAACATGCCGGCCACCAGAAAGAGAGGGGTCGCATTGCCGCCTGGGCCGGGGTGCAGCTGCACCAGATGAGTATAGCTGGCAGGGCTGGTTGATCCGGTGCTCTCGGCTGCACTTTGCTCGCCGCTCTGGTCCAACCTGGTGGTGCCCTGTTGGATGACCAGCGCCGCAAGTTTGGCAACACTGGGGGCCTCGAACAGGACTGAGAGGGGGAAATCCACCTCGAACTGGCGTTTGATCTGGGCAAAGAGGCGCACCGCAATCAATGAGTGGCCGCCAAGATCAAAGAAACTGTCCGCCACCCCTACCTGTGAGACGCCAAGCAGGCTCTGGAACAAGCCGGCAAGGTGCTCTTCAACGGGGTTAGACGGCGCGAGGTATTCAGTGTCGAGATCAGGGCGCTCAAAACTCTGGCTGTCAGCGGTACTGGTGTCGGTACTGTTTTGACCGGCTTGGGTGATCAGCGCCGGCAGATCCAGGGACGAGACCACCACCTGCCTGCGTCCGGTAGCGAGGGCGCGGCTCAGCGCTTCGGGGCCTTCATCGGCGCGGATGCCATTGGCGAGGTTCAGCTGCAGGCGGCGTTCCTCTTTGGACAAAGGCTGCGGCGTTGTCGCAGCTGCCAGACCCAGGGCCTCGGCACTGTGGTCGGGGTTGGTTTGAGGCGGCGTGGCCTCAAATCCGTGCGCGAGCCGGGTCATCTGGAAGCCTGAGATCTCGACCAGCACTGCGCCAGTGGCATCCGTGAGGGTCACGTCAAAACTGGCGTTTTCAGTGGTGGAGCCTGGGGTCAATCGCATATGGCTGTGAATTTCCGAGGTCAAAGGCGCAAAGATGCGAATGCTGCGGTAGGCCAGCGGCACCCAAAGGTCAGATCCGTCATAGCCGGGCACCAGCGAGATCGCCCAGCCGGTGGCCAGATCCATCAGGCCGGGATGCAGCAGGCAGTTATCCTGCGCTGCCGCCTGTGGCAGCTGCAGCCGGGCCAGGCCTTCGCCCTTGCCCAATGCTGTCTGCTGTAGCACCCGCCAGCGCGGGCCCAAACGCAGATGCGCCTCTTGTGGTGAGCGCAGGGCCGCGCCGGAACTGGCCGTCTCGACCTCTGGGCACCGGCTGCGAATTGCCGCGAGGTCAAGCTGTTGCGGCGCCTCAACTGTGGGCAGCAGGGTGACCCTGGCCTCACTGTTGAGCGCATAGCCGCCAGCGGGCAGCGCGCTGTGCGCGGCAAAATCATAGCCCGCCTCCTGGGTTTCAAGGCGCAATACCACCTGGCGCGCGGCGGTCTCATCGACCACGAGTGGCCTTAGGAAATACAGATCATGGATCTCAAAAGGCGCTGCAAGATCCAGTGCTGTCAGCGCTTCGGCGATCCATTCGATAGAGCCAGTGCCGGGCACCAGTGCTACGCCGCCTTTGGTGCGGTGTTCATCCAGCAGCCAGGATTTTTCTGCGTTGAGTTCCCGCGTAAAGATCGGATTGCCAAAGCCGTCAAATCCGGTCTCGTCCAGCAGGGGCTGGGCACAGGTCTGACGCGCAGAGGGGCCCGCGCCGCCCTGGCGCGCTGCCATGGCTTCGGCCGCCATGCCGGTATCGGCCCAGATGCCCCAATCCACCGCCACAACGCGGGTCTTGCCGCCCTGACGATGCGCCGCGTAGGCGTTGAGGTATTCATTGGCGGCGACATAGTCGACCTGTCCGGCGGGTCGGGTGACGGTTGAGGAAGAGGAGAACAGCATCATGAGGTCCAGGGTGCCATCCGGGAACAGCGCGTCCAGTACGCGCAACCCGGTGATTTTGGGGGCGAGAACCCGGGCGATCTGCGCCTCTGTTTTGGCCAGAATTGGCCCGTCCTCAATCACGCCAGCCCCGTGAATTACACCAGTGAGAGCCCCGAAGGCGGTTTCGGCCTGATCCACGGCTGCGCGCATCTCGGCGCTGTTGCAGACATCGGCGGCCAGCGGCAGGATTTGTCCTGACCCCAGCGCCTCAAGCCCCTGCACAGCGCGGATGCGCTGGGCGACACGGTTGGCGGGACTGTGGCTGGCGAGATAGCGCTCCCAGGTGCTGCGCGCGGGCAGGCCTTCGCGCGACACCAGCACCACATTAGCGTTGAAATGCTGCATCAAATGCGCCGCCGTGCGCAATCCGATGCCGCCATAACCGCCGGTAATCAGATAGGTGCCGTGCGGTTTGAAACCAGCAAGATCGGGTTTGGGCTCAGAGCTGGCTTGCGGCAGCGCCACACTGCGCCAGCTCTTTTCAAACCTCATATCCCCCCGCCAGGCGGCGCTTGTATTGGCGGGCTCGGCCAAGAGCTCTTGCAGCAGGCGCGGGGTGATATCCGCAGGCTGCGCGCCACGTAAGGACGCCAGGAACCCCGGGGCCTGTGGCAGTTCGATATCGACCGTGGCGCAGCTGAGCATAGGGAACTCACGCGGGATCACCCCGGCAGGGCCAGAAATGGTGGATTTTTCTGGATAGGGCAGGGCTTCGGATCGCACCTGTGCAGCGCCGGTGGTAAAGACGCTGATATGCACAGGCGCTGCCACCTCAAGGGCGCCCAGCTCTTGTGCCATGGCTGTGAGGGAGGCAAATCCCATCTCCATATTGCGGTCAAAAAAGGAGGAGCCGGGACGGAAAGTCTCGGCCTCGGTGACCAGCCAGAAATGGGCAATGCGGGTTGGCAGCGCTTGGCTCTCAGCCAGATCGGCCAGCAGCGCGCCATAGCCAAATCGCCCCTGCTCGGGCGCCAGAATATAGTCGCCGTTGTCAAGTTTGGCAAAGGTGTCCCCAGGGTGCACCAGGCTAACGCTATGGCCAGCCGCGCGCAGCTGTGCGGCGCAGGCCGCGGCCAGCCCGCAGTCATCGGCAAAGATCAGCCAGTTTAGCGGGGCCTCGCCAAGCTCTGTTTCTATATCGACAGGGCAATCGGCCAAACGGGGACGCCAGGCGGGACGGTAGCCCCAGTCGCTGATCTCGTCATGGCGCCGGGGCAAGGCTGCGTCTTCTGGCTGCTGTTGCGTGCCCGGCGCGATGAAATAGCGGCTCCTTTGGAAGGCGTAGCTGGGCAGCGGCAGGCGGTGGCGCTTGGCCTCGCCCCAGATCTGGTCCCAGTCTGCCTCAACACCACAGGCCCAAAGGCGGCCAATGACGCCAAAGAAATAGGCGTCATCCGCGATTTCCTGATCCGGGTGACGCAGCGCACTGAGCACCTGGGCAGGCTGAACAGAGGGGGACATCTGGGTCAGCGCGCTGAGCGCCTTTCCGGGGCCGACCTCCAGAAACACGCGGCCCGGTGTGGCGGCGAGGGTTTCGATGCAATCAGCAAAGCGCACGGTGTTGCGCAGCTGGCCAACCCAGTAGTCGGGGTCTGTGGCCTGCGCGGAGGTGAGTGCCTGACCGGTACGGTTTGAGATCACCGGGATCTGTGGCGTGGCAAGGCTGAGCCCGCGCAGGAAGTCGCCATAGGTTTGCAGGATGCCGTCCAGCATGCGGGAATGCGCCGCAATGTCGATCTGGATGCGCTGGAAATCAACCTCTTGCGCCGCAAGCGTTTCGGCCAGTGCATCCAACGCGCCCTGCGGGCCGGACACGGCGGTCAGGCTGGGGGCGTTGACGCTGGCAATATCGAGATCGGCGCTGATTAGCGCTTTGACCTCAGCCAGTGGCAGGGCAATCGACAGCATGCCGCCGGCAGGCACCGTATCAAACAGACGACCCCGCAGCAGCACCAGATCGATGCAATCCTCAAAGGAGATCACCCCGGCCAGACAGGCGGCGGTATTCTCGCCCATCGAGTGGCCCACCAGGGCTGCGGGGCGCACCCCCCAGCTGATCCAAAGCTGGGCCAGCGCGTATTCCACAATCATGATCAGCGGCAATTGCACCGAAGGCTTTTGCAGCTGGGCATTTGCCGCCTGCGCATCGCCCTCTTGCGGCAGCCAGAGCGCGCGGATGTCATAGTCGAGCTGTGGTTGCAGGTGATCCAGACCCCGGTCCATCCAGTCGGCAAAGGCGGGCTCGGTCTCGTAGAGGTCACGCGCCATGCCGGCATATTGCGCGCCACCACCGGGGAAGGAAAACACCACCTCGGGGGCATCGCCCAGACGATCATGGCTAAAGACCTTGCGCGGATCATTGTCGCGCAGCAAGGCCGCGGCCTCGGTTGCGGTTTCGGTGACCAGCACCCGGCGTTTGGCAAAGCCACGCCGCCCCTGTTTCAGGGTATAGGCCACATCTGCCAGATCTACATCCGGGTTGGCCTCAAGATAGCTGGCAAGGGCCGCGCTATTGGCGTTGAGCGCCGCTTTGGACTGACCCGACAGGCACAGCACATGAAACGGAAAATCGCTTTCGTCGGAGGGGCCACGCGCGGGTGCCTCTTGCAGAATGGCATGGGCATTGGTGCCGCCAACCCCAAGCGCATTGATGCCAGCCCGGCGCGGTCCCTGATGTGATGTCCAGGGGGTGAGGGTGGCATTCACCAAAAAGGGGGATCCGTCAAAATCAATCGCCGGATTTGGCGCTTCATAGCCCAGCGAGGGCGGGATCTCGCGATGTTTCAGGCCCAGTGATGTCTTCACCAGCCCGGCAATGCCTGCGGCTGTATCCAGGTGGCCTATGTTGGTCTTGACCGAGCCGATGCGGCAATAGGCAGTGTCATCGGTGCTGTCGCGAAAGGCCTCGGTGAGGGCTGTGACTTCGATTGGGTCGCCTAGATAGGTGCCGGTACCGTGGCATTCCACATAGTCAATGGTCGCAGCCGACATATCCGCCGCATCCAAAGCCTGCCGGATCGCGCCCACCTGACCGCCAACCGAGGGTGCTAGATAGCCGGCCTTGTCGGCGCCATCGTTGTTGATCGCGGTGGATTTGATCACGGCCCAGATATGGTCACCATCGGCCTGGGCGTCCTCTAGTCGGCGCAGCGCAACGGCTCCAGCGCCAGAGCCAAAGACCGTGCCCTGGGCGCGGTGATCAAAGGCGTGGCAATGGCCATCCGGCGATAGGATTTCGTTTTCTTTATACAGATAGCCACGCCCCTGCGGCATGTCGATGGTGACACCGCCCGCCAGCGCCATACCACATTCGCCCTCGCGCAGGGCTTTGCAGGCGTAGTGCACCGCCACCAGCGAGGTCGAACAAGCCGTCTGGATATTGACCGAGGGCCCTTTGAGATCAAAGATATGGCTGACGCGGGTGGTGAGGAAGTCTTTGTCATTGCCGGTATGGCGCAGCAGGAACATGCCGACGTCGTCGACCAGCTCTGGGTTGGAACAGATGTTGAAATAGAAGTAGCTGCCCATGCCGCAGCCTGCATAGACGCCAATCGGCTCTTTCAGGCT
Organism: Pseudophaeobacter sp.; assembly: GCA_034111985.1. GTDB lineage: Bacteria > Pseudomonadota > Alphaproteobacteria > Rhodobacterales > Rhodobacteraceae > Pseudophaeobacter. The sequence goes on along the minus strand of JAWUWF010000088.1, from coordinate 3,355 downwards.
TTCTGGCGGGTGGGCGGCGTTCTCCATCGCGCCCCAGGCCACCTCAAGAAACTTACGGTGCTGCGGGTCGAGGATGGCGGCCTCTTTGGGGCTGAAGCCAAAGAATTCGGCATCAAAATCCGCAAACCCATCAAGCAGGGCGGCATGCGGCACATAGTTTGGATCAGCCAGCGTGGTCTCAGAAACACCGGCGGCCAGCAGATCTTCTTTGGACAGCGGACATATCGATTCGATACCTTCGCGCAGGTTGTGCCAATAGGCCTCAACCCCGTCAGCGCCGGGCACATTGACCGCCATGCCAACGATGGCGATATCCCCGGAATACTGCGGGGCGGGTGCGGATTGATCTGCTGTCTTTGCCACGGAAATCACGGACCTTTAAGCTCGGCGACTGTTAAATAACCTTCCTTGGTCGCGATGCCATCCGGCCGAAGGATGGTATCGGTTGCGCCAAGAGAAGCGATGGTGTTTGGGGCACCGGCTGCGTCGCGGGGGCAATCGGGGCTATGGCCACCCGGTTTTGCCTCCGCTACGAAATTTTCCCCAAGGTGACAGTGGTTCATCTATGCGGCCAAGCTGTGAAGGCCAGGTGATCAAATCGTACGTAAACGTGAAAACAATAAGGCATTATAGCAGGCTACGGGTATGGGCGGGAGGGGGCTGAGGCACCAGCGCCTGCACCCCCTGAAAGAGCGGTCGTCGTTTTTCAAACAGCCCCGGATAGCGCAATCGTTCCGCATACCCCAGGATAGAGCCGGCACAGAGCCAGGTCATAGGCACCAGTGTATCATTCAGCATAATATCCACCAAGGTTGCCGCAAGGATCAGCGCAATAGGGGTGGCATAGGGAGAGATCTCCTCTTTGCCACGCCGCCGGATTTCTATGCCCAGCAGGGCCAGCGGCAGGCACAACAACCCCATCTCGGCCAGATATCCAAGCCAGCCCAGTGAGCCAAAGACCAGAATCCAATGGCCATCAGGAATTGAGATGATGGATCCTGTTTCCAAGTCACGCACCAGATTTCGCCCCCAGCCGCCCCAGCCAAACCAGGGCTTTTCTGCGGCGCGTTGCAACATCAGGGCCTCGTTGTCGAACCGATATGCCAGAGACTGGGCGCGGTCCGTGCTGAGCGCTTCGGCCTGGGCCAGAATTACTTCGGTTGGGATCAGGCCAAGGGTGCGCAGCATTGGGTAGGTGATGGCGATGGCCGCCAGGACCAGGGCCATCCGGATTTGCCAGCGCGCCGACGCCAGGGTAACCAGCGGTACAAAGCTGAGCCCATAGGCCAGAGAGGCAAAACTCTTGCACAGGACCAGCACCCAAAAGAGATAGGCCGCTGCCATGGCGAGACGAATCCTGTCGCGTCCCTGAGCGGCCCGCGCCAAAGCCACGGCCGCAAGAACCGCAGAGAACATGAACATGGCCAGCCACAGGGAGTGGGGCATAAAGACAATGGGACGAAAGCCGCCCTGGCGCATGGTTTGCGAAAAATCGTGCTGGAAAAAACCATAGACTTTGATGTTGGTCTGGGGACTGAGCCGGATCTCGATCAGCGAAGGAATCGAGTAGGCAAGGCCCGCAAGGCAAAAGGCCAGCAACAGCTCTTTTTGCCCTGCGGGAGAAGACAGATAGCGTCTCGCCAGCAGAAACGGCATCAGAATGATGATCTGAGTGATCATAACCGACCCCAGATCGCGCCACCTGAGCCCCGGCAACATGTCAACAATGAACACAATCGGGTCAGAGCCCGCCAGCACTTCAAATATAACGGGGTCGCCATTGGTCATCACGGTCGGCACCACGGCAAAGGCAAACAGCAGCGTCAGCAGCCGGGCCAGCGGATGGCGCGGCAGAAAGGGGACTTTTTTGCGCAGCAGCACGACGCACAGACCAAAGGCCATGATCGAAGGAATGGTGAATTTGTCCATGTCGGGCACCAGCGGCAGGTCGAATTCGGCCACCGGTGGCAACAGCATATAGCCGCCCAGAATGCACCACAGAATCGCCCGTTCCGGCGAAAGACGCCGGAACAGTACCAGGCTGACCACGGGCCAGAGCAGCAACATCAGATAGGCGAGTGCGTTGGGCATGAGGGTGGGATAGGGTCCAATTGCGGCAGGGCGATGGGAATTTGATGGCCCGGATCGGGTTATTTCATCTTAAAGTTAAAATATTTTCCTACCTGTTGTCCTGTGTTCATGCGCGCAGCTCGCAATCCAAAGGCAGAGCACGGCGATACTTATGGCTATAGGAGCGATGCTTGTTCGCGAGGCTTGAGCGGCAGCCCGTGGCAGGGTATTGCGCTAAACTGCACAGGAGAGGCCGCTTCCGGTTAGGAGGCAGCAGCAGGGGTAAGCAATTGTTTTTTGAATTTCAAGACCAGCGCATCACAGTGAACCTGCCGGATCAGGCGGCGTTGGAGCGCGAGGTGCTGCGGTGTTTTGCAGCGGGCGAAGGCTTTGCCTTGGCGACCATAAATCTGGACCATCTAGTAAAGCTGGCGCAGTCAGAGGCGTTTCTTGCGGCCTATTGCGGTCAGGATCTGGTGGTCGCGGATGGGCGACCCATTGTTTGGCTGTCGCGTCTGGCCAGGCGCCCGGTGGAGCTGATGCCGGGCTCTGACATGGTTTTGCCGCTCTGCCGTCTGGCGGCGGCAGCGGGGGTGCCTGTTGCCCTGGTCGGAAGCACCGATGTGGCGCTTCGGGATGCTGCGGAGACACTGCAGGCTCAGGTGCCGGGGCTGGATGTGGCCTGGTGTCATGCGCCCTCGGGTGTTTTTGATCCCGAAAGCGATGAGGCTGGCGCAATTCTCGAAACCCTGAAGGGAAAAGGCATCCGGCTGTGCTTTCTGGCGCTGGGCGCGCCGAAACAGGAGCGACTGGCGCATCGGGGTCGGGTTGAGGCACCGGCGGTTGGGTTTGCCTCGATTGGAGCCGGGCTTGATTTTCTAGGGGGGCACCAGACCCGGGCGCCGCTTTGGGTGCGTAAAATTGCGATGGAATGGCTGTGGCGGGCGCTCAGCAGTCCGGTGCGGATGATGCCACGCTATGCAAAGTGTTTTGCCATATTGCCGGGACAGATCGTCAAAGCGCTGCGTATTCGCCAGAGTTCACACTAACGGATCTCACCTTCACTGTGGTATTTTGAACGCTGGCTGCAGTGCAGGCAACGGAATGGCTCCCGCGCCCGCAGATGGCGGCTGGGCCGCCACCTTGGCGGGCTGGGGCCCGGCGCCGCGATCCTGAGCGGCGGCGATCCGGGGATCGGCAAATCCACCCTGCTGCTGCAAACCGCGGGCGCGATCGCGCGCAAGGGCGGCGATGTCGTCTATGTCAGCGGCGAGGAAGCCTCCGC
>JAWUWF010000087.1:0-8220 GCA_034111985.1 Pseudophaeobacter sp. | reverse complement strand
CAGCCCCAGCAAAAGCGCCTCTCCCAAAGCGGTGGAATAATTGCGCCAGGGGCGCGGTGCGGCTTCGATGCTTTGGGCCAGGGTCTCGACATCCTCGAATGTGTGGGTTGCGGTCCAAGGAATTGAGACCTCCTGCCGGGCCCGGCCGGACCACTGGATCAGCGTGACCTGCGCCTGTGCCCGCACCAAGGCCTCCGAGACGATACCATCCCGCAGCCCTGCCGCCAGACCGTCCATCTGAAGGCGGTATTCCTTGGCATCCACAGAGCCGGAAACATCCACGGCCAGAACCAGCGCCAACTCGCAGGCGACGCCGGTCAGCGGCAAGGCAGAGACAACACCGGCAAGGAGACAGGCTTTTATCCTCATGGCATGAGCCTAGGCCGGGAAACCCCCTGTCGTCACCCCTCTTGGCGGTGCAACACAAAGCTGTGAACCACTCCTGCGAAATCAATGCTACAAAACCAAAACAGGCCGCAGGGATCAAACCTGCAGCCTGTTTTTTTGTTCGGTGCGGAGCCAGCTGCTATTTTGGCATCAAGGCCCAGTAATCCAGATCCAGCAGCACATCCAGCAGATATTTACCATCCTCGCCTTTCAATGCAAACGGCTCACCGCCTTTGGTTGCCACCAGACGCAGACGAATAGCGCCCACGCCGGGAGCGTCGGTATCGGCCTTGTCCAGCACCTCGGACCAGGCGCGGATGGTGGTGCCCGACAGACAGGGGTTGGCATGTGCCCCGCCATTGAGGCCGACAATCATCTGCGCATTGGCCAACCCGTTGAACGACAGCGCCCGCGCCATCGAGATAACATGGCCGCCGTAAATCAGCCGGGTGCCATCCGGGCGGGCGGTCGTGTCAAAATGCACCTTGGCGGTGTTCTGCCACAGGCGGGTGGCCAGCATATGCTCGGCCTCCTCGATGGTGACGCCATCGACGTGATTGATGGTTTCACCCACCTCATAGTCGCCCCAGCGATGCGCCTCGCCTGCCAGATCAAAATCATAGGTGCTGAAATCCAGCCCCTGTGGCACCACCAGCTGATCCGCCGGGATCACCTTGGCCAGGTCCGGCAGCACCGTTTCAGGCGCCGGCGCGTCCAGGTTGCCTTTGCGGACCATCACCCAACGGACGTATTCCATCACGGTCTCGTCGCGCTGGTTCAGGCCCCGCGTGCGCACATAGACCACGCCGGACTTGCCGTTGGAGTTCTGCTTGACGCCGATCACCTCGCTCTCGGAGCGCAGGGTGTCCCCCTCATAGACCGGCAGAAGCCAGCGCCCCTCGGCGTAGCCCAGGTTGGCCACCGCGTTCAGCGAAACATCCGGCACCGTCTTGCCAAAGACGATGTGAAAGGCCGCCAGATCATCCAGCGGCGCCTTTGGCAGACCAGAGCGGCGGGCAAATTCATCCGAGGAATACAGCGCATGACGCGCGGGATAGAGCGCATGATACAGGGCGCGCTCGCCCCCCGAGACGGTGCGCGGCACCGCATGGCGGATCACATCCCCCAGGGCGTAGTCCTCAAAAAATCGGCCTGAATTGGTTTTTGCCGCTCTGGTCTTGGCCATCAGTGTTCTCCCAGTTTCGTGTCGGGTGTGTAGGTACCATCCACCTCTTTCACCACAGACTGACCGCAACGCATGATGCCTTTGACCGGATCAAAGGTCTGGGTAGGGCTGCCATGCAGCTCCCACCCTTTGTTCAGCGCATCGGTCACCTTGTGACAAAAGGCAGATGAGTCGTCTTCGCTCAGGAACCGGTACAGTTTCATGCCTCAGCCTCCTGGAAAGGGTGAGGGGCCAATCAGCCCGTGAATAAGGCCAATGACCGCCAGCAGCACGATTGAGATCGCAAAGAACATCGCATCCTTCTTGATGCTGCCTTTGGGCTTTGGCGTCCAATTTGGCTCTGAGCGGTTGATCACCACCATCTCGACCAGCGCCCAGGCCAGCAGCCCGCCAAACAGCACAAAGGACGCCGGATCCCAGTTGACCAGCAGATGCGCAACCGCCCAGAGCGCGAAACCAAACAGCATTGGGTGACGCATTCTGTAAAACAGCGCGCCTTTAGAGGGGCCGGGGCTGGTGAAATACAGCGCGATCAGCATCAGAAGATTGTTGATATGCTGCAAAAACGGCGGGTACAGCGCCAGATCAAAGCTCTCGGCCGAGCGATAGCCCAGCACCATAAGAACAATACTCAGCACCAAAGCAACGGCGACAATGCCCTTGCCCTTTGTGCCCATTGACTCGCGGATGCCGGGGGCGACGCGCTTAAACAGATGCGCCCCCCACCACAGCAGGATGCCTAGGACCAAAAGTGTCATGTCAGTCTCCCATAGATGTTAACTTTGTTAACACCTAGGCGGAAATGGCAGCGATTGCATCCGCTTTTGCAAGGATTTCGCGTGCAGTGGCCACATGCAGGTTTTCCACGATCTTGCCGTCCACAACCGCCACGCCCTGCCCCGAGGCCTCGACCTCTTCAAAGGCAGTGATCTGACGACGGGCCAGATCGATTTCCTCGTCGCTTGGGGCAAAGGCCGCGTTGGCCACATCAACCTGCGCCGGGTGGATCAGGGTCTTGCCATCAAATCCCATGTCGCGCCCCTGGGTGCTTTCCTGCAGCAGCCCTTCAGCGTCCTTGAAGGCGTTGTAGACACCATCGACAATGATCAGCCCCTCGACCTTGGCCGCCAGCAGACACAGGCCCAGCCCTGCCATCATTGGCAAACGATCAGCACGGAACCGGGTCTGCAATTCTTTGGCCAGATCATTGGTGCCCATCACCATGCCCTGCAGTTTGGGATGCGCTGCGATGGCGGCAGCGTTCAGCATGCCGCGCGGCGTCTCCATCATGGCCCAAAGCGGCTTGTCGCCGGTGATCTCGGCCAATGCGTCCAGATCCGCCGGGCTAGAGACCTTGGGCAGCAAAATCGCGTCACAATCCATCGCCGCCGCCGCTTTGGCATCCTCTTTGCCCCAAGGGGTGTCAAAGCCATTGATGCGGACAATTTTCACCCGCGTGCCATAGCCGCCTTCTGTCAGAGCCGCAGCCAGGATGTCACGCGCATTGTCTTTTTCCTCGGCCGAGACCGCATCCTCAAGATCAAAAATCACCGCATCCACGGGCAGGGTCTTTGCCTTTTCCAGCGCCCGGGGCTTGGAGCCGGGGATATAGAGTACCGAACGATAGGGGCGGGTGCGCGGATCCATCAGGAAACCTCCAGGTTATTTTGTTGCGCAAACGGCTATAGATTCGGGCTGAAACTTTCAAGAGCATTCATGCCGCATTGCAGAAACGACCCCACGACACGGCCTGGGTGCCTGGCTAAGCCGCCATTGAAAAAGGATATTTTCACTTGACATTTCCTACGCACATTTCGGAGCGGCAAGTTAACCGTTTTTCAAAGTCTCCTTGGCACACTTTTTCTATCGCAGTGGCCGCATGGTCCGGGATCAAAGCTGAGTTTCAGGCCCCGTTTTTCGGGGGTGAGCTTTGACAAAAGCTCCCTTTCTGCGAGGGCAGAAGCCCGTTGAGAATACACCAGGTCAAAGGCCTGCATAACGATTACGTCACACGAAACCGGCCCCAGATCTGTTGGGTTCGCAGAGAGGTCAACTGGCCGCTCTCTTTCAGATCGGCCGTTCCGCAACGGGTAAAACCCATGGAGAAGACGATGTTTAAAACTACACTTGGCCTGTCTGTACTGGGCCTTACCGCTGGATTGATGACCGCCGCCCCTGTTGCCGCCCAAGGGCGCAACTGCGCTCCGCGCGAAGTCGTCATTGCGAGGCTTGCCGAAAAATACGGCGAAAGCCGTCAGGCCATTGGCATGGGTCAGCAGGGCATGGTCATGGAGACCTTTGCCTCGGCAGAAAGCGGCAGCTGGACAATCACGGTCACGATGCCCACCGGCATGACCTGCCTGATGGCCTCCGGGCAGTCCTTTGAGGCCCTGGCCGAAGCCGTCCCCTCCGTCGATAACGACGCCTGAGCGGCCCCGCCTCTCAAGCGCTTATTCCGCCAATCGCCGCACCACAGCATAGTGACGTCGCTGCGATTGGCGTACCTTATACAAGGGTTGAGCAGTGCCCCCCACGCCCTGCCTGCCCCGAAGCGCCTGACCTGCACCACCAGGCCCGAATTGCTGGGCCCAAATTTTCAGTCTCCGGCCAGTCTCAGTCTCTGGCCAATCTCAGTCTCTGGCCAGTCACGGCGGCGCTGGCTTTTCCGGTCATCCCTCCCCCACACTTGCGGAGCCGGAAAAGCCACCTTTGGACACAAAGGCTTTTTGAAATTCATTTTCTCCACCCCCTTTCACATCGCAGTTCTCACCTGAACGGGCCCCCTCCCGAGGATTGCGCGACAAGAATCGAAACCCTCCCACGTCGTAATTTTTCTCTGGCCAGTCCCGCGGTCGCCTGCAAGACTGGAAGCAAAACGGCGCACGGGACCACAAAAGCGAAAAAATACAGAGCAATGTCGCAAAAAGGGATTGTCCGATCCCCCTTGTTTGCAAGAGGTTTAGCGCTAGCAATCTGTGGCAGATGCGCTTCAGGGCCTGCAATGCCGCGGTGCAGAACCCTTGCGCGGGCGCACGAGAGGGCGTAGGCATCCACCCAATTTCAACCCGACCGGAGAGAAATCCCCATGGCCAGACCTAAGATCGCGCTTATCGGCGCAGGCAACATCGGCGGCACGCTCGCTCACCTCGCAGCCATCAAAGAACTGGGCGATGTTGTCCTGTTTGATATCGCTGACGGCCTTCCCCAAGGCAAAGCGCTCGACATCGCCCAATCCGGCCCTGTTGAGAAAATCGACGCCGCCATGTCCGGCTCCAGCGACTACGCCGCGATTGCCGGCGCTGACGTCTGCATCGTCACCGCCGGTGTGGCGCGCAAGCCCGGCATGAGCCGTGATGACCTGCTCGGCATCAACCTCAAAGTGATGAAGTCGGTTGGCGAAGGCATCGCAGCCCATGCGCCCGACGCCTTTGTCATCTGCATCACCAACCCGCTGGATGCGATGGTTTGGGCGCTGCAGAAATTCTCGGGCCTGCCCGCGAATAAGGTCTGCGGCATGGCCGGTGTGCTTGATTCCGCGCGCTTCCGTCACTTCCTTGCCGAAGAATTCAACGTCTCCATGCGCGACGTCACCGCCTTTGTTCTGGGCGGCCACGGCGACACCATGGTGCCTTCCGTGCGTTACTCCACTGTTGGCGGCATTCCCCTGCCCGATCTGATCGACATGGGCTGGACCACACAAGAGAAACTGGACGCCATGGTTCAGCGCACCCGTGATGGCGGCGCAGAAATCGTTGGCCTGCTGAAAACCGGCTCTGCCTTCTATGCGCCTGCCGCCTCGGCCATCGAGATGGCCGAAGCCTACCTTAAGGACCAGAAACGCGTTCTGCCCTGCGCCGCTTACTGTGACGGCGACCTTGGCGTCAAGGACATGTATGTCGGCGTGCCAACCGTGATTGGTGCCGGTGGCATCGAGCGCATTGTCAACATCAAGCTCAACAAAAGTGAGCAAGACATGTTCGACACCTCGGTCAAAGCGGTTCAGGGACTGGTTGAGGCCTGCAAGGCCATCGACAGCTCGCTCGCCTAAAAGTGCGCCCCAAACAAGTAGACTGAAAAACAGATTGAAAAGTCGCCGGAGGTTCCGGCGGCTTTTTTATTTGGCACTGCAGCCGCCCGAGCCCTGCTCGCAGCAGTCCACAAAAAACCCCTCCGCTCTCAGACCAAAGGTCCGCAAGCGATCGCTGGGGTTGATCGCCGCCATTGCGGCGCCTCAAGAAGCCCCTTTGGGCATTGCACGCGCGGCTCAAACCGCTCGCCATGGCGTAACCTTCGCCTTTGAAAAATACAGACGCAGGGCTTTTGCCTCAAATCCCTTCATTCCCTCAGCGGTTCGATTGATTCGCGTCAACAGGAGCGTGGTTTGCCTCCAGTTGTGATCACACCCAAAAAACCTGTGATCACAAATAGCGAAAATCTTCGTGAAAAACCCGTGCTGCATAAGAAAAACCTTTAAAGATTTGGCATATGACGGCGTTATGACAGTGATTATTGAAGCCAGACGGGACAGTTTCTCATGAACATCCACGAATATCAGGCCAAGGCCCTTCTTCGCAGCTATGGAGCGCCAGTTTCCGACGGCCGCATCGTGTTGAAGGCCGATGAAGCCAAATCCGCCGCAGGGGAGCTTGACGGCCCACTTTGGGTGGTAAAAGCACAGATCCATGCCGGCGGTCGCGGCAAGGGCTCGTTTAAAGAAGCCGATGCCGGTGAAAAAGGCGGCGTGCGCCTGACCAAATCGGTCGAAGAGGCCTCGGAAGAAGCCAAGAAAATGCTGGGCCGCACCCTGGTCACGCATCAAACCGGCCCCGCCGGCAAACAGGTCAACCGCGTCTATATTGAGGCGGGCTCGGGCATCGAAACCGAATTGTACCTGGCACTGCTGGTGGATCGCCAGACCTCGCGCATCTCTTTTGTCTGCTCCACCGAGGGTGGCATGGACATTGAAGAGGTCGCCGCTTCGACCCCGGAAAAGATCCTGTCGTTCAGCGTTGATCCGGCCACCGGCTATCAGGCGTTCCACGGTCGTCGCATCGCGTTCTCGCTGGGCCTGAAAGGCGCGCAGATCAAGCAGTGCGTCAAACTGATGGGCCAGCTGTACCAGGCCTTCACCGACAAAGACATGGAGATGCTGGAAATCAACCCGCTGATCGTGTCTGACAGTGGTGATCTGAAAGTGCTCGACGCCAAGGTCAGCTTTGACGGCAACGCCATGTACCGCCACCCCGATATTGCGGAACTGCGCGACACCACCGAAGAAGACCCCAAAGAGCTGGAAGCCTCCAAGTACGACCTGAACTACATCGCGCTCGACGGTGAGATCGGCTGCATGGTCAACGGTGCGGGTCTGGCGATGGCCACCATGGACATCATCAAACTGTATGGTGCTGAGCCTGCAAACTTCCTCGACGTTGGCGGCGGCGCCACCAAAGAGAAAGTCACCGAGGCCTTTAAGATCATCACCTCTGATCCACAGGTCAAAGGCATCCTGGTCAACATCTTTGGCGGCATCATGCGCTGCGATGTGATCGCCGAGGGCGTTGTTGCTGCGGTAAAAGAAGTGGGCCTGAAGGTTCCGCTGGTTGTCCGTCTTGAGGGCACCAATGTGGAAGCCGGCAAAGAGATCATCAACACCTCTGGTCTTGACGTGATCGCAGCCGACAACCTGTCTGACGGCGCCGAGAAGATCGTGAAAGCGGTTAAGGGCTAAGCTAATGATCTACTTTCGCAAGACTACAGCCGCCCTGATTGTTGCCTCTTTGGCGACCTTCAACTCAGCGTCGGCGGCCAGAGCAGACGCGAGCGCGGATGAGCTTCTGCAACTCTTCAAGGAAGTTTGCTTAGCGGCGCCTCTGCAAGTCGAAAAAAGTATTGCGAAAGTAAGAAGCCTCGGCGGTTTCAAACTAAAAGGTTTGAGTACACCCCAAGAAGGCGACGCATTAGTGCAGTTTAATGCTCCGCGGAAAACATCCGACGGCACGTTCGGGGAATACAAGGAATTTGAACTTTGCGCTGTCTACGTGAAACCAAAGATTTCACAAAAAGCGACGATGGCAGCGGCCCTCCAGAATGTTAGGGCATTTCGTGGCATATCCTCTCCGCTGCCAGGTTCGACGACAAAAAGTTATAAGTTCAAGTACAAGAAAATGCTTTTGGTTGTTCAGACCCGGAAACGACAAGTCCACCTGTCAATCGCAAGTCAATAGCCCCTTATCCCTCACCAATAGAATCCACAGGTCGACACAGTCGCCCGCTAGGGAAACAAATCATCAAGGAGACTCCTCAAAATGGCAGTCCTCATCGACGAAAACACCAAGGTCATCTGTCAGGGCTTCACTGGCTCGCAGGGCACCTTTCACTCTGAACAGGCCATTGCCTATGGCACCAAAATGGTTGGCGGCGTCACACCCGGCAAGGGTGGTCAGACCCACCTGAACCTGCCCGTCTTCAACTCGGTGCACGAGGCTAGGCACGTGACCGAAGCCATTGCTTCGGTGATCTAGGTGCCGCCCCCCTTTGCCGCCGATTCGATCCTCGAGGCGATTGACGCCGAGATGGAACTGATCGTCTGCATCACCGAAGGCATCCCGGTGCTGGACATGATGCGGGTGCAGCGCGCGCTGGAAGGC
>JAWUWF010000086.1:0-9509 GCA_034111985.1 Pseudophaeobacter sp. | reverse complement strand
ACATAATATTGCGCGGTGTTTTGGCCGTCTGTCATCAGCACGATGATCTTGAGGGTGTCTGATGTGGTATAGTCTGCCGGGCGGTCTGCAAACACTTGCGGTATAGAGCCGCCCTCACTGGCAAGGGCTGCAATGGCGGGGCGTGCGCTTGGGTCCAGCAGGGCTGTGCCCCACTTCATGCCGGTATCAATCGAGGTGTTGCCACTGGCCACGAGGCCGTCAATGTAGGCCGTGAGGGTATTTGGGTCACTTTGCAACGGCAGAATTTCCCGCGACGCGCGATCATCACAGACGGGGCTGTAGACCAGGCGAGGCGAACTATAGTAGGTGCGCATGTCGTATCTGCTTTGGCCCCAGGGGGTGAAATGCATCGCACGGTTTATGGCTTCACCAGTCGGCAAATCCGCCCTGCTGTAATGATCGGATTCAAAATTGATGCAGTTGGAATAGGGGTTGGTGCCAAGGGTGTTATATTGTTCCATCAGATCGTCAGGCAAGGACACCTGGGTGGCATAGGGCACAATCGAGACTGACATTTTGCCCTCGGTTGTGTTTGCATCCATTGTGGCGATGAATTCCTTGGCAGCGACCTTTAGGTTTCTGAGGCGGTTGTTGGAACCCATCGAGCCGGACACATCCAGAACCAGCGAGATCTCCAGGCCTTCGATACTCTCTACGGCTGTTGAACTGGCATAAAGCGGCAGACGATCGCCTTTGGAAAACCGGAGCAAATGGGCCTCAAAGGTGGTGTCGATTGTAGCCGTGACGCGCTTATATCCTATCAAACTAGGGTCACTCTCATCGGGGGGCGTGTAATACTGCCCAAGCCCGGCTTTGTTCAGGTAGTCCTTTACCACGACATCGGCATCCAGCGTCTGGTCCAGATCGGCTGCGGCCAGCACCGCGCGGTCAAGCGTATATTGCAGCACGGTTCGGTCCCGTTCCATCCGCATCAGATCGACACCGATGCCGCCCACCGCCAGCATGGACAGAAAGAAGGCAATGGTCGGGTAGGTCATGACGCCGCTTTCGTCACGCCGAAATGCACGCAGCTTGTCAGCGCCTTTTTGCAAAACAAAAAGCGGCAGAGCGGTCGCAGTCTTGGGGCGCATGGTCATGAACAACAGCCTCTTCGGTCCCCCAAGGTCGGGAGATAGGAGTGAAACGGATTTTTGTCTCATTCATATTTGGTTTGGGAAGATGGCGGAAATGGGGCGCGGTTAAGCCCATTTAGTTTCAATTTTCTTAATCAATGATGCAATCTTTTGCCAAGAGCAGGATTGTTTATTCTTTATCAGCAAAGCGCAGGGCGGGATTGGTCTGACTAAAAAGGAAGAATCAGGCGACATCCTGTTTTTGAGGTATCTTTGGAAGGGAATGGTCAAAAAGGTCGCACTCTTTAAACTTCCATGCATAAACTTCACGTAACGATGGGAATCAATCGTTGTAACGTACGGAGAACCGCCGATGAGCAGCCCCCAAGAACCCAGTTTCCGCGAAAGCGTTGACCTCATGTTCAACAGGGCCGTTGCCCTGATGGACCTGCCACCCGGTCTGGAGGAAAAGATCCGGGTCTGCAATGCGACCTATACGGTGCGCTTTGGGGTGCGGCTGCGTGGCGAGATTCATACCTTTACGGGCTACCGGTCGGTGCATTCCGAACATATGGAGCCGGTCAAGGGCGGTATCCGCTATGCCATCAACGTGCATCAGGATGAGGTCGAGGCCCTCGCCGCGCTGATGACCTATAAATGTGCGCTGGTCGAAGCGCCCTTTGGTGGCTCCAAAGGCGGGCTTTGTATTGATCCGCAACTATATGAAGAGCACGAACTGGAACTGATCACCCGTCGTTTCGCCTATGAGCTGGTAAAGCGCGATCTGATCAATCCCAGCCAGAACGTGCCCGCGCCCGATATGGGCACTGGTGAACGTGAGATGGCCTGGATCGCGGATCAGTATCAGCGCATGAACACCACAGACATCAACGCCAAGGCCTGCGTGACAGGTAAGCCGTTGAATGCCGGCGGCATTGCCGGGCGGGTTGAGGCCACGGGTCGCGGTGTGCAATATGCGCTGCGTGAATTCTTCCGCCATCCCGAAGATGTGGCAAAGGCGGGTCTCGCGGGCAAACTGCAAGGCAAGCGCATCATCGTGCAGGGGCTTGGCAATGTGGGCTACCACGCGGCCAAATTCCTCAGCGAGGAAGACGGCTCGCTGATCACCGGCATCATCGAACGGGACGGGGCCCTGTACCGGGCCGAAGGTCTGGACGTGGAGGCGGTGCGCAACTGGATCGTCAAACACGGTGGCATTTCTGGCTACCCGGACGCCAAGCTGACCGAAGACGGCTCCGAGTTGTTGGAGCAAGAGTGTGATATCCTGATCCCGGCGGCACTGGAGGGGGTGATCAATCTCTCCAACGCGGATCGTATCAAGGCGCCGTTGATTATCGAGGCTGCAAACGGTCCGGTAACGGCGGGCGCTGACGAAATCCTGCGCGACAAGGGCTGCGTCATCATTCCCGACATGTATGCCAATGCGGGCGGTGTGACGGTGTCCTACTTTGAATGGGTCAAAAACCTGAGCCATATCCGTTTCGGCCGTATGCAGCGCCGTCAGGAAGAGTCGCGTCACCAGCTGGTGGTCGACGAGCTGGAAAGCCTATCGGAGAGTATGGGCAAGACCTGGACCCTGCAGGATGGCTTCAAAGAGAAATACCTGCGCGGTGCGGATGAGCTGGAGCTGGTGCGTTCTGGTCTCGATGACACCATGCGGATTGCCTACCAGTCGATGCGTGAAGTCTGGCACAGTCGCGATGACGTCACCGATCTGCGCACGGCCGCCTATCTGGTCTCTATCGGCAAGGTGGCTGCCAGCTACCGCGCCAAGGGTCTCTGAGGCATCGAGCAATAGTCTTGCCAGTTTTCTGGTTTTATGGCGGGCCTCGTGCACGCCATTTTTTTTGCCGAAACGCCCGGCGAAAAGGCCGCGATGACAAACACCTTTCGCCTCGTAGTTTTCCTGATCGCACAGAGGACTGGTTTAAGCGCTGCAAACGGCATAGCAGGTCGCATCTGGCACTAGACAGACATGCCTATTGCAGATCAGCTGCAGGCAAGAGCTTGCCTGTTGCATAATTCTTTGCCGCTGGGGCTAGGCGGCTCGCGGCTTAGCCGCTAGCAATATCACAGGGTTATAACCGACCACCGGTCGGTTGCGGATGGGATACGGACGGGGAGAGGTGTGATGCGGTTTTCGGGGTGGCGGGTGCTCAAAGAAGGGCTCACCGGGAACAAGGGGTGGGGCCCGCATTGGCGTGACCCGCAGCCCAAGCGTGAATATGATGTCATCATCATTGGTGGTGGCGGCCACGGTCTGGCGACCGCCTATTACCTCGCGGCGGAACATGGCATCACCAATATCGCGGTGCTTGAGCGCGGCTATCTTGGCGGCGGCAACGTCGGGCGCAACACCACCATTGTGCGCGCCAACTACTACCTGCCTGGAAATTCTGAATTCTACTCGCATTCGCTGCGGCTGTGGGAGAGCCTGGAGCAGGAGCTGAATTACAACGCGATGATGTCGCAGCGCAGTATCCTCAACCTCTACCACAATGACGGCCAGCGTGACGCGGCGGTGCGCCGGGGCAACTCCATCATCAACCAGGGCGATGATGCCGAGCTGTTGGACCGCGACGCGGTGCGTAAACTGGCGCCCTACTTGAATTTTGACAACAACCGCTTTCCAATTCAGGGCGCTCTGATGCAACGCCGCGCGGGCACGGCGCGCCATGATGCGGTGGCCTGGGGGTTTGCCCGTGGCGCGGATATGCGCGGGGTCGATCTGATCCAGAACTGCGAAGTCACCGGCATTGATGTCGAGGGTGGCAAGGTCACCGGCGTGCAGACCGCGCGCGGGCCGATCCGGGCCAAAAAGGTGGCTCTGGCAGCGGCCGGGCGCAGTGGTCAGGTGGCGGCAATGGCGGGGCTGACCCTGCCGATTGAGAGCCACGTGTTGCAGGCCTTTGTCACCGAAGGCGTCAAGCCGCTGATTGATCAGGTGATCACTTTTGCCGAAGGCCATCTCTATATCAGTCAGTCCGATAAGGGCGGTTTGGTCTTTGGCAGCTATCTGGATTTCTACAGCTCTTATGCGGCACGGGGCAATCTGCCGATGGTGGAACACACCATGGAGACCTGTGTTGCCATGGTGCCTGCCATCAGCAAGGCGCGCCTGCTGCGCAGCTGGGGTGGCATTATGGATATGACGCCGGATGGTTCGCCCATTATCGACCATTCCCCTATCGAGGGCCTCTATCTCAATTGCGGTTGGTGCTATGGGGGGTTTAAGGCCACACCCGGTTCCGGCAATGCCTACGCGCATCTTATCGCCACCGACCGTCCGCATGGGGCGGCGACAAAATTCAAACTGGACCGCTTTCGCTCGGGTCACGGTCTGATGGATGAGGAGGGCACCGGTGCGCAGCATAACCTTCACTGACCCGCAAAGCCCCAGTAATAGCCACAACGACCGCCCAGATTTCAAAAGGGAGCAGACCGCATGAGACTATCCTGTCCTCTTTGTGGTGATCGCGATCGCCGGGAATTCTATTACAAGGGTGCAGCCCTGCGGCGTCCGGCACCGGATGCTGATCTTGATGTCTGGCATGAGCATGTAAACCTGCGCCAGAACCCAGCCGGGCCTCTGGCTGAGCTTTGGTATCATGAGATGGGCTGTGGCAGCTGGCTGACTGTCACCCGCAACACCGTCACGCATGAGATCATGGAGGTGGCGCTGGCCTCGACCTCTGGATTGGGAGGCCCCGCATGAGGATCGCAGGCAAGGGCCTCACCCAGGGGGCGAAATCCGTCAACTTTACCTTCAACGGCCAGCATCTGATGGGCCTTGAGGGCGACACGCTGGCCTCGGCGCTTTTGGCAAATGACCACCATCTGGTGGCGCGCTCGTTCAAATACCACCGGCCCCGTGGCATTCTGACGGCTGGCAGTGAAGAGCCCAATGCGCTGGTCACCCTGGGGACAGGGGCGGCGCAGGATCCCAACATTCGCGCCACCACCCAAGAGCTCTATGAGGGGTTGGAGGCGCGCAGTCAGAACTGCTGGCCCTCGGTCGAACATGACATTCTGTCGGTGAACAATCTGGCGGCACCGTTTTTTGGCGCCGGGTTTTACTACAAAACCTTTATGTGGCCGGCCGCCTTTTGGGAAAAACTATACGAGCCGATGATCCGCCGCGCCGCCGGGCTTGGCGCGCTGTCAGGTGAGGCGGACACCGACGCCTATGAAAAGGCCTTTGCCTTTTGCGATCTGCTGGTGGTCGGTTCCGGCCCTGCGGGTCTGATGGCCGCGCTGACCGCCGGGCGGGCCGGGGCAGACGTTATGATGCTGGAAGAAGACAGTCGCATGGGTGGCAGGCTCTTGGTTGAGCGCGAAGAGATCAATGGCAAACCCGCAGCGCTTTGGCTGGCCGAAGCACTGGCAGAGCTGCAGGCGATGGGCAATGTGCGGCTGATGTCGCGCACCGCGGTGACCGGCGCCTATGATCAGGGCACCTATGGCGCCTTGGAGCGGGTGAGCCATCATCTGCCGCGCAATCACTCCCTGAAGGGCAGCCATCGTCCGCGCGAATGCTTCTGGCGCATCGCCGCCAAGCATTGCGTTTTGGCGGCTGGCGCCATTGAGCGCCCGGTGGCCTTTCGCAACAATGACCGGCCCGGCGTGATGATGGCTGGTGCGGTGCGGGCCTATCTTAACCGCTGGGGTGTCGCCCCCGGTGAGCGGATCACGCTGTTTGCCAATAATGACGATGCCCACCGCACTGCCCGCGATCTGGCGGCGGCAGGCGTGCATCTGGCTGCGGTGATCGACAGCCGTCATGATGCCCCCGACAGTGATCTTTTCCCTGTTCTGAAGGGCGCGCAGGTGTGCAATACCAGCGGCGGCAAACGGCTCGAAAGCATCACAGTGCGCTCTGTGCGGGGTGAAGAAAAGATCCAGACAGATTGCCTTGCGATGTCGGGGGGGTGGAACCCTTCGGTGCATCTGACCTGTCATTTGAATGGGCGTCCCACTTGGCGGCGTGATTTGCTGGGTTTTGTGCCGCAGCCAGACGCGGTGCCGGGACTGCGCGCGGCCGGCGCCTGCAATGGCACCTTTTCGACCCAGGGTGCGCTTTGCGAAGGCGCCGCTGCTGCCGCAGAGGTGCTTGAGGCGCTGGGCCTGCAACGCCACGGCGCGCCGCTGCCGCAAGCCGATGATGCCCCCTACCGGATTGCGCCTCTCTGGACGGTTCCGGGTAAGGGGCGGGCCTGGCTTGATTTTCAGAACGATGTCACGGTTAAGGACGTGACACAGGCGGCGGCTGAGAATTTCCGCTCGGTCGAGCATATGAAGCGCTACACGACACAGGGTATGGCGACCGATCAGGGCAAGAATTCCAACGTGGCGGCGCTGGCCGTGCTTGCCGATGTGACGGGCCGGTCTATTCCGGAAACAGGCAGCACCACCTTTCGTCCGCCCTTTGTTCCGGTTGCGATTGGCGCCATGGGGGCAGGGGCTGCAGATCAGGGATTCAAACCACAACGCTTTGTCACCTCGCAGGACGTGGCGGAGGAGCGCGGCGCCAGCCAGCTGGAGGTGGGCCTTTGGTATCGGGCAGCCTATTTCCCAAAGCAAGGCGAGACCAGCTGGCGGCAATCCTGCGACCGTGAAGTCATGTATGTGCGCAAGGCGGTCGGCGTCTGTGATGTCTCAACCCTGGGCAAGATCGACATACAGGGGGCGGATGCGGCCAAACTGCTGGATTTTGTCTACTGCAATACGTTTAGCACGTTGAAACAGGGGCGGGTGCGCTATGGGCTGATGCTGCGCGAAGATGGCTTTGTCATGGATGACGGCACCACCGCGCGGCTGGGGCAGAACCACTATGTGATGACCACGACCACGGCGGCCGCAGGCCAGGTCATGGCGCATCTTGAATTTATCCTGCAGGTGCTGCGCCCCGAATGGGATGTGCGTGCCACCTCTGTGACTGAACACTGGGCGCAGTTTGCCGTAGCGGGCCCCAAATCGCGCGAGCTGCTGAACGCTCTGCTGGACCAGCCCATCGACAGCGAGGGCTGGCCCTTCATGGCCTGCGGTGAGGTCTCTGTGCTGGGCGTTAAGGGCCGGCTGTTCCGGATCTCGTTTTCGGGGGAGGAGGCCTATGAGCTGGCGCTGCCGGCCTGCTATGGCGACAGCCTGTTCCGTAGCCTGCTGTCCCGTGCCGAAGGTCTGGGCGGCGGTGCCTATGGAATGGAGGCGCTGAATGTTCTCAGGATCGAGAAGGGCTTTATCACCCATGCCGAAATCAATGGCACGGTGACAGCGCAGGACCTTGGGATGGCGGGCATGCTGTCCAAAAAGAAGACCTTTATTGGTCAGGCCATGGCGGCGCGCCCGGGTCTGGTAGATCCGGACCGGGTGCAGATGGTGGGGTTGAAACCCATCGGGGCGGTCAAGGAGCTGAGCGCCGGGGCGCATCTCTTTAATCCCGAAGACCCGGTGGAGCGGATCTATGATCAGGGCTATGTGACCTCGGCGGGCTTTTCGCCCCTGATGGGGCACACGATCGCGCTGGGCTTTCTGAAACAGGGGGCAAACCGCATCGGGGATGAGATCCGTCTGGTGGATCACATGCGCGGCCTTGATACGCTTTGCGAGGTGGTGGAACCGGTGTTTTTTGATCCAGAGGGAGAACGGACCCGTGGCTGAACTACTTGCAAAAACCGCCTGCGATGGCCTGTTGCCGCTCACGGTTGGGGTGCTGTCTTTGACCGAGAGCGCCCCTGTGGTTCTGACCACACTGGCGCCCTATCGCGGCCAGCAGCAAGCCCTGGACAAGGCTATGGTCGCGGCGCATGGGCTGGGCTTTCCCGGTGTCAATTCCTCAACCCAGGGCAAGGGCGCGCGGGCCATCTGGTTTGGGCGTGATCTGGCGCTTTTGATCGGGCCAGAGCCGGATCCGCAGCTGGCGCAACATGCGGCGCTGAGCGATCAAAGCCAGGGCTGGGCCGTGGTGGAGCTTGCGGGGGCGGGAGCGGAAGATGTGCTGGCGCGGCTGTGCCCGGTGGATTTGCGCCCATCCGCCTTTCCGGTCGGCGCTTCCTTGCGCACCGAGGCCAAGCACATGATGGCCTCTGTTAGCCGTCTGAACGAAGATCGCTTTCAGATCATGGTGTTCCGCTCATTGGCGCGGACTTTGATCCATGATCTTAAAACAGCGATGGAAGCCCGGACGGCGCGGGGGTAATCTCTCTGGATCATCAACTGATTCCGGGAGCGATCCATGATCCGCATCACCCTCGTGGCGGCCCTTTTGGCGGCGCCGGCCTATGCAGCTGAAAGAAAAGAAGAAAGCTGCAAATACCAGGGCCAGGTCATGGCTGCTGTGCAGGCGGCGCGTCTTGACCGCGTTGCCCAGGCGGATGTGGAACAGGTCATTCTCGACAGCGCACCTGCGTGGCCGGAAAAATACTCCAAGGCCATTCCCCAGCTGACAGTGCACGTTTATGCCATGAAGCGGCGGGATCTGAAGGCCACTGACTTTGGCCCGCTGTTAGAGCAGCAATGCCTGGAAAACTGGGATCAGATCCAGGCCATGCAAAAACAGCTGAAATCGAACTAGATGTCTTTAACGCCCGGATTTATGGATGAATTGCGCAGCCGCATCAGTATTTCCGATGTTGTCGGCCGCAAAGTCATGTGGGATCAGCGCAAATCCAATATGGGCAAGGGCGACCTCTGGGCACCTTGCCCCTTTCACCATGAAAAAAGTGCGTCGTTTCATGTGGATGACCGCAAGGGCTATTACTATTGCTTTGGCTGTCAGGCCAAGGGCGACGCGCTGAAATTCATCCAGGAGACCGAAAACGTCGGCTTTATGGAGGCGGTTGAGATTCTGGCCCGTGAAGCTGGAATGGAGATGCCTGCGCGCGACCCCAAGGCGCAACAAAAACAGGACCGCCGCAGCCTTTTGATCGAGGTGATGGAGCAGGCGGTGCAGTTCTTTCGCCTGCAGCTCAAGACCAATAACGCCGGGCCCGCGCGCGCCTATCTGCAGCGGCGCGGGCTGACACCGCCTGCACTGGACCGTTGGGAGATTGGCTTTGCCCCGGATGGCTGGCAGAATCTGTGGGACCATCTGCGCGGCAAAAGCGTGCCCGAAGATCTTATTATGGCGGCGGGGCTGGCCAAACCCTCGACCAAGGGAGGCAGGTCCTATGACACCTTTCGCAACCGGATTATGTTCCCAATCCGCGATGCACGGGGGCGGGCCATTGCCTTTGGGGGCCGCGCTATGGATCCCAGTGACAACGCGAAATACCTGAACTCTCCTGAGACAGAATTGTTCGATAAGGGCCGCAGCCTTTACAATCACGGCCCCGCACGGACGGCTGTTGGTAAAGGCCAGCCGCTTATCGTGTCCGAGGGGTACATGGACGTCATTGC
>JAWUWF010000085.1:0-13722 GCA_034111985.1 Pseudophaeobacter sp. | reverse complement strand
GCGTGGGCTTGAGGCCATGGGCCATGATGTTGGCGGCGCGGACGGACTGGTTGGCTTTAAAACCCGCCGCTCTATCGGGCGCTGGCAGATAAAACAGGGGGCGCAGGCCAGCTGCTTTCCTAATAGATCAATGAAATCATTAGGTTCCAAGTAAATGATCCAGAGGATTTGAGCCCCTCGCACAGGTCTTCATCCCATGATATAGGGGCCAGGAGATCATCAAAAGTGGCTGGTCTATCAGACCGGCTGTAGAGGCAAGATACCCAAAGGCGCCGCGGCCTTTGGCATCACGAGCGCAGGACAACAGAAAATCACCATGAAACGCGTTCTTGTTACCGGCTCTGCC
The DNA here is from genome assembly GCA_034111985.1 of Pseudophaeobacter sp. Taxonomy (GTDB): domain Bacteria; phylum Pseudomonadota; class Alphaproteobacteria; order Rhodobacterales; family Rhodobacteraceae; genus Pseudophaeobacter. The sequence continues at coordinate 13,376 of JAWUWF010000085.1, read as the reverse complement.
GGATTTATCGGCTACCATCTGGCAAAGCTCCTGTTGGACGAAGGCTTTCGCGTGCATGGCTTTGACGGCATGACCGAATACTACGATGTCACTCTTAAACAACGCCGCCACGCCCTGCTGATGCAGCATCCCAACTTTACCGCCACCGAAGCCATGCTGGAAGATCAGCAGGGTTTTGACGCCATGGCTGACGCCTTTGCCCCCGAGGTTATCGTGCATCTCGCCGGGCAGGCCGGGGTGCGCTACAGCCTGGAGAACCCGCGCTCTTACCTTGAGACCAATGTGATGGGCACGTTTAATGTCATGGAGGCGGCCCGGCGCCTGCAGGTCGAGCACCTGCTGATGGCCTCGTCTTCGTCGGTCTATGGCGGCAACGACCTGATGCCCTTTACCGAGACCGAACGCACCGACGCACCCCTGACCATCTATGCGGCGACCAAAAAGGCCAACGAGAGCATGGGCCATTCCTATGCGCATCTGTGGAACCTGCCGACAACCATGTTCCGGTTTTTCACCGTCTATGGCCCCTGGGGTCGCCCGGATCTGGCGTTTTACAAATTTGCCGATGCCATCCTGAATGACCGCCCCATCGACATCTACAATCATGGTGAAATGTACCGCGATTTCACCTATGTCGATGATCTGGGGCGCGGCATTCGCCTGCTGATCGATGTCATTCCAAAGCGTCCTGACAGCAAAGACCAGATCGAACCCGGTGATAGCCTGTCGCCTGTTGCCCCCTACCGGGTGGTGAATATCGGCAACTCTGAAAAAATCCGGCTGCTCGATTTCATTGACGCGATTGAGACAAGCCTCGGCAAAAAGGCCATTCGCAACTACATGGATATGCAGATTGGCGACGTGCCCGCCACCTGGGCCGATGCCTCCCTGTTGAAACATCTGACTGGTTATCAGCCACAGACAGATTTCCGCGATGGCATTGACCAGTTTGTCGCCTGGTATCGAGACTACTATGCCAAATAGAGCCGTTTAAATCTGCCCCGGTCTTTTGCTTTCAGTGTCCGGCGCCTGCTCTGCACAAACGCCGGGTTAGTGCCCAGGCTTTAGCCAATCTGGCGGGCGATCAATTGCAAAATACGCTCAGCCGTATCCGCGTTCAGCACCCTGCCCTTTAGCTCGATCCGCAGGCTATCAGCCGAGATCTCAGCACTCAAGACACCGCCTTTCGGCAAATCTCGTGCGGGCAGCCGGGTGATCTCTTGTGGTCGCCCACCGCGGGATTTGTCACGCGGTGCTGCACTCTCGGCCTGTAGCGCCTGCTGCAAAAGTCCCCATTCCGATTTGGCATCCTGCGGCGTGCCAGTTGCCAGCGCTGCGCGCAGATGCGACTGCCCGCCAGCCTGCAACGCGCTGGCCAGCGCAAGGCCTGCCTTTTCCGTCAACCCGGTTGGGAACTGCAACAGATCACCAAGGGCCTCATGCACCCTGGCAAAGCTGCGCACCTTTGAGCGTTTTGCCTTTGACGCCGCCGCAAACAGCGCATCAACGGCCACCTCAACCGAGGGAAATACCCCCTGCCCTGCGGCCAAAACGGCAATGCGGCCGCGCTCATAATGGCTGAGATTGGCGCGGACCTCGTTTTCCTCGACCATCGAAATATAGGCCACCTGCCCTGCGTCCGCTTCGCGGACAAAGGCGGGGATCTGCGCAAAACCCGCATCCTGCCCGGCCAATGCGCGGTAGGCCTGCAGGCGGCGAAAGCCAGAGATCAGGCCATAACCCGCCTCGGTCTTTGCCACCTCAATCGGCGCCCGCAGCCCGTTTGCCTGGATCGAGGCCTGCAGCTCTGCCATGGCCTCGACATCTTCGACCAGACGGTCACGGCGGATGAAGTCCTGATCAATGATCTCAATGGCCAGCATCTGCACCACCAGCCCGTCCTGCGTGGCAGCGCGCCAACGGGCCGCGTCACCCTGATCTCGGGCCAGCTCTACCCGATCCGTGACCGCGGCCATGCTGTTGAGGCTGGCAGCCTCAGCGGCGACCTGCGCGATAGGCGGCACGGCGGATTTTGTCTCAAACGGGTTGGAAGAGGGTTTCGTCGCGAAACCCTCTTCCATCTCCTGCAGCTCACTTGCGTCGGGGGCAGTTAGCCTTCTGCGTTTAGCCATCCTGCTGATCTCCCATATTTGCATCGCGCCACCAGCAGCCGATCAGCAGCTCTTTAAATTCGGCATAGGTGCGGTCAAAGGTTTCACGCCCCCGCACATAGGTGTCGCGGTTAAAATCCCTGTAGTCGGCCTCGTAGATACCATTCACCTGCTCGCCCGCCTGCCCCACCAGCGCGGTGTAATCCTGCCGGTAGGCGTTCATGAAGTCCCCAAAATAGGCCTGAATCACATTGGCCATATCGGTCTGCTGGCTAGCGTCAAACCGGGTGACAATGGCCCGTACTACATCCCACTCGAACTTGATTTCCGGCAAACCCGCCGCGCGTTGCGCTGAGTTTTCGCCGTCCTCAATCGAGGCAAAAGTGGTGTAGAGCATATCAAAGAACCGCCCCGTGGAGTCGAACTCCAGATAGGACGCCCCCAGCGGAACCAGCAGGATATCAGCAGCTGCCAGCGCATTGATGGTGAGGTAGCCAAGCGCCGGCGGCGTGTCGAGAAACACCACATCATACTCATCGAGGATGCCTTCATCCTCAAGAAAATTGGTCAGCCCGTCCCACAGCGGCCAGCTGCGCAGCCCCATGCGCCAAACAGGGATCTGAAACTCGGCCCAATAAAGGTTGAGCTGCGCGCCGATGAGATCAATATTCGGCCAATGGGTGTTTTGGATCACATCCTTTGGCGTGGTCTTCAGGGCTTCCTGCAGCGTTTCGTCCAGCGGGATTTCCGGCTGGCCTGCAGCGGTGCGCACCTCGTTCTCGGCAGTGACGGCCTTGGCGTAATCCTTGGCCACCAGCGGGAACACGGTTTGCCACTCATCCGCGACCTTGCCGCCCATAATCGATGTCATCGAGCCCTGGCTGTCGAGATCAATCACCAGCACCTTATAGCCATCCAAAGCGGCTGACATAGCGAGATGTGCTGCCGTCGAGGTCTTGCCAACGCCACCTTTGAAATTCGCCACCGCGACCACCTTGGCAGGCAGGCCTTCGGGACGATAGGGGACATATTCCTTGGTGCTGACGCCTTCACTGTCAAAATGTTTGCGAAGGGTTAGGACCTCTTCGAGAGTGAACCACTTTGAGCCGCCATCCCCCTCGCCCTGAGGCAGGTCAGGATTGGCTTTCAGAACCCGGCGCAGATGGGCGGGTGCAATCGGGATCAGGTATTTTGTGATTTCCCAGGTTGAGAATTTGCGCAGACGTTTCTGCCCATCCGGAGCATAGCCACGCCTGGCGAGATCTTCGCGTCCTTTGCTGCAAAAGGCGGCGGCCTTAGCAAAGCGGGCCGTGCCAATCGGATCAGGTAGTTTCTTTGCAGCAGCTTCTGGATCAAGATTGAGATAAGGGGGCAGGGCTGGTGAGGGGGATTTGCTCATATCGGTGCCTCATAACATGTTCGCCTTTTTGGCGTATGTCAGGGAAACTAGCGGACATCTTGCAATCAATCCAGCATGCGTAAGAAAGATTTCCGCGAAGCGTGATAAATGGGCTGGTTTCGCCGCGAAACTGCAAATTTCTGATAGGAATTGGTACAACATAGGTTTGTATCTTTTAGGAATTATAGAATCTTTGCGCTGAAATAAGATTGTATATTCAATTGGTTGCTTTGGCTTGGGGACCTGAGAACAGGAGGAAGGGTACTGTTTTACAGGTCGAAAGGTACCTGGTTACAGGATAAAGGGTGCCATCAATCGGGATCTCGGGTGCCGATTCTCGGGAACGCCCTGCTAGGCAAATAGGCTCTTTACAAGGCGGTTAGGCTCAAAAGTGACTCTGGGGCTGGCTGAGTCGTTTGGCGCTCTGAGGGCTGTGTTGGCGACCCTCAGGCTGTGGTGCCTCGCAAGGCCCGCTGGGGGTATGCCACATCCTCCTGTATTTGGGTACCTTTAGGTTTTGCTGTCAGGAACCTGGCTGTGATTGATCATTGGGTACCTTCTATGGCAATGTAACGCAAAAAACGAGCGGGCAAATAGGATGAGCGATTCTACGATCGATATAGAGGCTTTGTCGGGTGCCTTACGGCGCGAGACGGTGAAAAAGAATGTGGCCGCGATTCATATCAGTGGCAAGCTCAGTCTGTTGCAGCGCAAGCTGTCCAATGTATTGCTCCTCAACGCCTATGACGCCCTGACCACGGCGCAAAGCCATACCATTGATGCGCGCACCCTCGCGACCATCGTCGGCTATAACTCCAATGATTTTGACACCCTGCGCGCCAGCCTGCGGGCCCTGGCCGAAACGGTGGCCGAATGGGATATGCTGGATGAAAAGGGGCGACAGGAATGGGGCGTCTCGTCTTTGCTGTCCTTTGCCAAGCTGAAGAACGGTGTCTGTGAATATGCCTACTCGCCAGCCCTGGCGCAAAAGCTGCATGATCCCAAGATCTACGCGCTGATCAATGTTCACATTCAGCGCAATTTCAGCTCGGGCCACGGGCTGGCGCTCTATGAAAATTGCTATCGCTTTGTGCGGACCCGTTCAACCGGCTGGTGGAGCCTAGAGACCTTTCGCAAACTGATGGGGGTGGATGGCTCCAGTTATTACGAGAGCTTTAAGCACCTCAATGCCAAGATTATCAAACCGGCGGTGGCTGAGGTCAACAAAAGCTCGGATATCTGCATCCAGCCTGAGTTCCAAAAGAAGGGTCGCTCGGTCACCGAGATCAGGTTTCTGATCAAGGCCAATCCGCAGATGGCGATGTTTCAGATCGATGACAGCGATGGCATGCGCAACCTTGCGACCTATAAGGCGCTGCGCGGGCAGGGGGTGTCTGACCGGTTGGCGCGGCAGTGGATCACCGAGCATGGCGAAAGCTACGTGCAGCAAAAACTGTCCCTGATGGAAGAGCAGGAAAAGGTCAAAAGCTCGGTTGGCTATCTTTCGGCTGCCCTGCGCGATGACTACCAGCCCAGCCAGCCTACGCAGGTGGCGCCACCGCCCCCCCCCAGTCCCGAAGCGATTGAGGCGGCCCGGCTGCGGGCCGAGCAACAGGCGGTCGAGGATGCGGGGTTTGCGGCCCGGCAGGCCGAGCGGGCGGAACGCGCCCGGCGGCTTGATCTGGTCGAGGCGCTGGTTTCGCGACGAAACCCGACCCAGCGCGACGCGGATCGGCAATTGTTTATGGCGGGGCTAGAAGATGATCTGGAACGAGAGAACTTTCGTATACATGGGTGGCGCTCGGCTCTGAACGCCAGTGCAATCATCGCCTTTTGGCAAGACATGGAAGCGGAGGCATTTGAACAATGACGACGGACAAGGCAACAGAGGTCACGGTGTCGGACCGGATGCAGCAGGACTATTGCTATCATCTGGATGCGCCAATGGGAGAGGATTTTGCAGAAGGGTTCGCGCCCTTTTACACGCCTGCCGAAATGCTGGCTCTGGGGGTTTTTGAGGGCAAGTACCTGAATGACTGCCGCGACGAGTTTCCCGCTGATTGGTTTGAAGACGCTAAACTGTCGCAACGCGCCAATGAAGAGGTCAACTATTTCGGCATCAAGAGCCGCCAACCGCTGAGCCATTGGCAACAAAAGGGGTGGATCTATGGGCCTGATCCGCGCGGCTGGGTTCAGTGGTATTGCCGCTACTACATGGGGCGTCGGCTGCCGACGCTGGATCAGATCCAGATCAAACGGTGGCGGGGGTTTGCGCGCCACGCGGGCCAGATCCGGGCCAACTGCCACACGGGTGATATCTTTTGTCGACCCAAGCAACGCCAGGCCCTGCTGCAATGGGCCTATGATCCGTTTATCTGAATCGCAGGAAAGGGCAGGGGGCAGGCCGTCGCGGGCCTTGTCCTCCGCTCTCTTTAGCAGTCTCGTTTACTCAGGCGCCTCGGTCTCAGCCTCCAAAGACAGCTTGATGCGAAAGGCGGCGGTGAGGTGGTCGATGTGCTCTTCCAGCAAGGTGACGGCCAAATCGGCGTCACCGCTGCGGCAGGCCTCCAGGATGGCGGTATGTTCGCGCATCGAGCGATCGGTGTCTTCGTCCATGATGGTGAACAAATGTGTCCGCAGTGCCTTTACCGGGCTGATGGTGTGGTTGTAGCCCCTTAGGAGCGAGCGGTTGCCGCAGCCCTCAATGATGGCCCTGTGAAACTGCCTGTCACCTGTAGAATAGCCTGTGGTGTCGTTCCCTGTCAGCGCGCGGTGCATCGCGGCCACCGCATGCTCCATCTGTTGCATAAGCATGGCGTGATTGCGGGTGATTCCCATGCGCAACGCTGCGGTCTCCAACACGGCCCGGTGTTCACAAAGGTCGTCAACATCGCGCAGCTCGGGGGTAAAAACAAAAGACCCGCGTTTTGGAGAAACCCGCACCAGCCCTTCGGATTGCAAGGCTGCGAGGGCGTCGCGAACCGGGGACCGGCTGACGCCTAATGTGTCGGCAAGGCGCTGCTCGGACAGCTTCGAGCCCAGAGGCAACTCACCAGAAATAATGGCATTTCTGATCTTTGCCGCAGTGACTTCCATCAGGGATTTTGGGTGATCTATCGGCTGCACGTGGTCGGGCTCCAGGGGTTCTTTGCAAGATGCCTCTGTCGCGAAGGGATGTCAAACTACCATGTTACATGGTGCTTGACATGTTAACTAACATGCTGAATGGTAAAAATACGCACATTACAACTTGAGGCGATTTCGCATCGCCCGACCAAAGTAGGGTGGGATTTGGCCTTGGAAATGCTACATCAGGAAACCTCTGCCATCACCGATGCGCTTGGCAAAATTGTGGGGGGCTCGAATGTTCTGACCGGGGCTGAGGACGTTTCCGCCTATGTCACGGACTGGACCGGCCGCTATCCATCAAGCGCGCTGGCGGTTGTGCGCCCGGCAAATGTCGAAGAGGTTTCCCAGGTTGTTAAATTCTGTGCGTCCCATGGTCTGGCCGTGGTGCCGCAGGGCGGGCGAACTGGGCTGTGTGGTGGTGGCGTTCCGCTGTCAGATCAGCCTTCAGTTATTGTATCGCTGACCCGGATGACGGCAGTTCGCAGGCTTGATCCCGCTGGCCGCACCGTCGTTGCAGAGGCTGGCGTGGTGTTGGAGGCGTTGCAGCAGCAGGCCCTGGCGCAGGATCTGGTGTTTCCGCTGATGTTTGGCGCCAAAGGCAGCTGCACCATCGGGGGTAATCTTGCGACAAATGCTGGCGGCTCCAACGTGGTGCGCTATGGCACGACCCGTGAGCTCTGTCTTGGCATCGAGGCCGTGATGCCGGATGGATCCGTGATCAACGCGCTGAACGGGCTGCGCAAGGACAACACCGGCTACGACCTGCGGGATTTGCTGATCGGCGCCGAGGGCACGCTGGGGATAATCACAGCCGCCGTGTTCAAGCTGTTTCCAAAACCTAAGGTCACTGCCACTGCCTTTTTGTCCCTGTCCTCGCTGGAGGCCGCCATCACGGTGCTGAACCGGCTGCAGGACCATACCGGCAACGCGGTTGAGGCCTTTGAATTCATGCCGCAGGCCGCCGTGGATGTCATCTGCCGGGTCTTTCCCGATACCCGCCGTCCACTGCAGGGCAATGTGGCCACCGGGATCCTGGTCGAGGTCGCCTCTAGCCGTCCCTGTGATGTCGAAGAAGATACTGATGGCAGCATCCGTCTGCAGGCCGAGGTGATGGCGCTGCTTGGGGATCTGATGGAAGAGGAGCTGGTGCTCGACGCCATGGTGGCACAGTCTGAACAGCAGCGCGCCGATCTGTGGAAAATGCGCGAGTCCATTCTGGAAGCCATCACCGAAAACGGCCCGGCCTATCATCTGGATATCTCTTTGCCGCTGGCGCAGATCGCGCCTTTTGTCGCCACGATGGATGTCGCGATGGCGCGGCTTGGCTTCCAGCCGCTCACGGTTGGCCATCTTGGCGACGGCAACCTGCACTATGCCTTGTCGGCGGCCAACGGGCAGGACTGGGAGAGCCTGCCTTTGGAGGCGGCAAAGGACAGTGTGTTTGAAACGCTCACTGCGCTGCGGGGCTCGTTCAGTGCCGAGCATGGCATTGGTCAAAGCAAACTGGCCGAGATGACCCGGCTGAAAGACCCAAACCAACTGGCGGTGATGCGCGCCATCAAGGCAGCACTGGACCCAGGCAATATCATGAACCCCGGGAAGCTCATCCCGGAAAGGTGAACAGGCCCCTGTGCCGACAGGTAAGGGGGCAACAGACATAAATTCTTCAGGGAGGAAGAAAATGGTACTCAAGAAAGTCATGACGGCAGGTTTGCTTTCAGCGGCTCTGGCGACGGCAGCGCCTGCCTCGGCTGAGTTGTTCGAGGGATGCCCCTCGGGACCGATCTTGGGCAAATTCATCGAGTTCGGCCAAACCGGCAAAATGCCGCAAGATCTGGGCAAATGGCTGAACACCCCTGAGGCGCAAAAGGTCACGCCGTGGAAGCCGTTTGACAACGTGGATTACGTGGGGATTTGCTGGGTTTCGGCCTGGCTGGTGCATACCGATGACGGCATTGTTTTGATCGACACCCTGTATGGGCTGTTCACCAATCAGCTGGTCGACAATATCAAATCAGTCGGCGTCGATATGGCTGATATCAAATATGTGCTGATCACCCATGGCCATTTTGACCACGCTGGCGGTGCTGCCGCCCTAAAGCCCCTGCTGCCGAACGCCAAATTCGTGATGACCCAGGGCGGCTGGGATGAGGCGATTGAATCGGCTGCCAAATCCGAAGGCCGCCGCAAGTGGGGGATGCTGGCGCAGGATGTGGTGGTCAAAGATGGCGACACCATTGATCTGGGCGGTATGAGCATCGGGATCATCGAAACACCGGGCCACACCTGGGGCACAGCCTCTTTTACCTATGATGTCAAAGACGGCGACGAGACCCACCGTGCCATCACCATTGGTGGCCTGGGGTTGAACGCAATCGACGGCCCGGCCCAGGTTGAGGCCTATATCGAAAGTGTCGACCGGGTACGCGCACTGGTGGATGCCGCTGATCAGAAAGTCGAAGCGCATCTGACCACCCATGGGTTCTCGGCAAATCTGGATGAAAACCGCCAAATCCTAGCCAACCGCAAAGCGGGCGAAGCCAATGTTTTTGTCAATTCGGATGCGATTTTGAAAGATGTCGCAGCTCTGCGTACCCGGGCAGTAAAGCGGCTGGCAAAAGAACAGAACAAATAGGGGATCGGCAAGGGGTCTGGGACGCGGGAGGAGGAAGCCGGCGTTCCAGGCGCGAAACGTAAATCAAGTGGAGGAAAACACATGAAACTGAAATCAAAACTGCTCGCCTTTGGGGCTGCTGCACTAATGTCACTGGCGGCGCCTTTGGCGGCTGACGGCTGGAAGCCGGATGGCACCCTGACCATTCAGATCGGCTTTGGTGCTGGTGGCTCAACCGACACAATGGGCCGGGTGCTGGCCAATGTGATGGAAAAGAACACCGGCTGGAATATCGTGGTCGAGAACAAGCCGGGTGGCGGTGGTGTCGCCATGTTCACTGGTCTTTCGCAAATGCCACCACGCGGCAAGATCGTTGGCATGGGTGTCAGCATTCCTGTGCTGGTCCAGCTGGTGAAGCGTGGTGATCAGCTGCCCTTTGATGTCGACAGTTTTGACTATCTCGGCACGATCGCCAAGGCAGAGCTGGCTTTGGTCGCCAGCAAAGACGCGCCTTTTGACGATCTCGAGGGTCTCGTTGCCTATTCCAAGGAACAGGGGCAGTTGGCAGTGGCCACAATGGCGCCGCCGCAGGTTCTGATGATGAACCAGACCACCAAGGCAACCGGAGCGGAATTTAATCTGGTGACAGCGGATGGTGGTGCGGAAGTGATGAAGCTGATCCTTGGCGGTCAGGTTCTGGCGGGTTTTGGCTCCGGCGAGCAGTTCCCCTATCTTGAATCCGGTGACATGAAGGTCATCGCAGGTGCCAACCAGACCCGGTTGAGCTTTGCGCCCGACGTCAAGACCTTCACCGAATCCGGTGTGGCTGCCTATGTCGATCCGGTCTTTTATCTGGCGACCACAAAGGGCACCGATCCTGCGGCCGTTGCCGCCATTGCCGCCGCTATTGATGAAGCGGTAAAATCGCCGGAAGTCGCGAAAATCGTGGCCAATGCTGTAAAGGGTGCGCCTATCAATATGGGCGCCGCAGGCACGCATCAGATGATGACCGACGGTCTGGCCAACGCGACCATTCTTTTTGCAAAATAAGCACCTCGCCCCGCCGTTTTCTGTCGTTTATCGCGGCGGGGCGTCTTCCTCATTTAGGAGAGCCTCATGAGTGCTTCTGCTGATCGCATCTCTGGCACGCTGTTTCTGCTGTTTGGCCTGGTGCTCTATTTCCACATCATTCCGACCTACGTAGAGGTGGCCGAGGGTGGCAATCTGTCGCCAGACACCATGCCCAATATCATTGCGATTGTCCTCGCAGTTGGGGGCGCATTTCTGGTGTTGAAACCAACGGATCACCGCACTGAAAACCTGCGCGTCTTTGCGGTCACGGCTGCCTATGTGTTTGTGCTGGCCAGTGGCATCTATGGGATGTCTTGGTTTGGGTTTGAATATGTCGCGCCACCGCTGGCCTTTGTGATCATGTGGATGATTGGCGAGCGTCGCCCCGCCTGGCTGGTCGCTGGTGTCGTCCTTATGCCCGCCTTTATCTGGTTTCTCGTCATTCACGCCCTTGGTCGGGCCCTGCCGTAACGGAGTTTGATCATGGTTGATCTTTCGATCATTCTTGCCGGATTTGGCGATGCCTTTTCCCTCACCAACCTGCTCTTTGTGCTTGGTGGCGTGGTGCTGGGGCAATTTGTTGGCGCGGTGCCGGGGATTGGCCCGATCATGGCGATGGCCATTGCCATTCCCTTTACCTTTGCGCTGGATCCGCTGGTGGCGATTTCCTTTTTGGTTGGCGTCAACAAAGGCGGGCTGGTTGGCGGCGCGGTGCCGGCCGTTCTGATGAATACGCCCGGCACCCCCGACGCAGCTGCGACCGCCATGGATGGCTATCCGCTGGCAAAACAGGGCAAGCCTCTCAAGGCGACCAAGATGGCCTTGTTTGCCTCGGTTACGGGCGACACCTTCAGCGATATTGTCCTGATCACCGTGTCTGCGCCGCTGGCGGTGCTGGCCCTGCGCATGGGTCCGATCGAGATCGCTGCGCTGATGATATTTGCCTTTTCCGTGTTGGCCGGGCTGATCGGCAATTCCCTGACCAAGGGCATTCTCGCCGCCGCACTTGGGTTGCTGGTGGCCTCGATTGGGACCGATCCCGAGCACTACACGCCGCGTCTCATTTTTGGCTATTGGGATCTGTTCGACGGCTTGCCGCTGCCCTCGGTTGCGATTGGCATGTTAGCTATTTCCGAGATCATCCGCCGGATGTCTCAATCGCACGGCAGGGTGCAATCCGCCATTGTGCTCACTGAAACCGATGACCCCGATGACCGCCGGGTGAGCTGGGCCGAATACTGGTCTTGCCGCTACACCATGCTGCGCGGTGCGGTGATTGGCACCATTTTTGGTGCCCTGCCGGGGATCGGCTCAACCGCTGCGGCTTTTATGTCCTATGCCTTTACCAAGGCGCGCTCAAAAGATCCCAGCAGTTTTGGTAAGGGCAACCTGCATGGCATTGCGGCGGCAGAATCGGCGAATTCGGCTGTTGTCGGTTCGAACCTGATTCCGCTGCTGACACTGGGCATTCCGGGGAGCGTCAGTGCGGCGCTGATCATCAGCGCCTTTATGATCCATGGGATGCAGCCGGGGCCGCTGTTGTTTGAGACCCAGGGTCGGCTTGTCTACGGGCTGTTTGGCGCCATGATCATGGCGAATTTCATCAATCTCTGGGTTGGTCAGCTGGGTCTGCGCCTCTGGGTCAAGGTGGTGTCGGCCCCGGAATCGATCATCTTTTCCTCGGCCATTCTGTTGTGCTTTGTCGGTGTTTCCATGGCCACCAACGGGTTGTTTGGAGTGGCGATCATGCTGATCTTTGCGGTGCTGGGCTATCTGATGTCGAGCTTTGGCTACCCGCTGGTGATTTTTATCATCGCGTTTTTCCTCGGGCCGCGGTTTGAAAAATCGATTTCCCAGTCGCTGGCGCTGACCAATGGCGACCTGACACAGGTCTACAAAAGCCCGGTTGCGGTGGCGCTGCTGGTCCTGTCCGTTGTGTCGTTTTTCTGGTTCCTGTCCCGCGGCAAGGAGGCGCAGGAGTGAGATAAAAGCTGTTTTCTGCCAATCGGATAAAAGCCTCGGTGACGATCAAAAATATCCTGAGCGCTCACCGGGGTTTTGCGCCACGGCCAAAGCTATTTGGAGCGCACCCCGCGTGGAAAAGTCCCGGAACATCTGCTGGCCTCTTTCTTTGTGGCCGAGCAGACGCGGATAACGGAACTCGGCGAGGGCTCCACACGGGTGGTGAAAGCACATGATATTTGATGTTTGACCAAAACTATTATGATGTATAACTATTAACGTAGCAAATGCTGAGCACGTTTTGATGGAGGGCACCTCATGCTGATTGACGGACAAATTGCTTTGGTTACTGGCGGCGGCAGCGGCCTTGGTGCGGCTACCGCGCGACATCTGGCTGCCAAGGGCGCCAAACTTGCCATTTTGGATTTCGACATTGAGCGGGCCGCAGCTGTGGCAGCTGAAATCGGTGGCGTTGCGGTGCAGGCGGATGTCAGTGACGAGGCTGCCGTCAGTGCGGCCATAGACAGCGCCATTGCGCAGCTGGGTGGCGTGCCGCGTATTGCGGTCAGCTGTGCCGGCATTGGCATGGCGGCGCGGATTGTGGGGCGCGACGGCAAGCTCTCCTTTGATGTGTTTGAAAAGACGCTCAAGGTGAACCTCTTTGGCACCTATAATGTCATGAGCCACGCCGCCCGCCGCATGGCCGAGCTGGAGCCAATGGCCGATGGCGAGCGCGGTGTGATCATCAACACGGCCTCTGTTGCCTTTGAAGATGGCCAGCTGGGGCAGGCGGCCTATGCGGCCTCAAAAGGGGCGATTGCCTCGATGTGCCTACCTGCTGCCCGCGAGCTGGCGCAGTCCGGTATCCGCGTCATGGCCATCGCACCGGGTCTGTTCCAGACTCCGATGATGGAAGGTCTGCCGCCTGAAACCTCAGCCAAGATCATCGCCAATATTCCGTTCCCGGCCCGCCTTGGCGCGCCTGAGGAATATGCGCTGCTGGCGGAGCAGATCGTCACCAATCCCTTCCTGAACGGGACCACAATTCGCCTGGACGGGGCCGTGCGCCTGCCGCCACGCTGAGGAGAGA
>JAWUWF010000084.1:0-18916 GCA_034111985.1 Pseudophaeobacter sp. | reverse complement strand
CTGGCTGTTTGCATGCAGATCGACGCTGCGGGCAACAAGATCTCCCATCGCTTTGTGCGCGCCCTGATGCGTTCAGCAGCTTCGCTGCATTACGCCGAGGTGCAGGACGCCATGGACGGTACCGTAACAGAGCGCACCGAGCGCTTTGTGGAGCCGGTGATCAAGCCGTTGTATGCTGCCTATGAGGCCCTGAAGCAGGCCCGCGCCATACGCCAGCCGCTGGATCTGGATCTGCCCGCGCGCAAAATCATCCTGAGCGACAGTGGTGAGGTCACCTCGGTGGCCTTCCGCGACCGGCTTGATGCGCATCGCCTGATCGAAGAGTTCATGATTCTCGCCAATGTCTCGGCCGCCGAAACCCTGATCAAAAAGCGTTCGCCGCTACTGTTCCGGGTGCATGAAGAACCGGCACCGCAAAAGCTGGAAGCGCTGCGTGAAACGGCCCTGGCCGCCGGATTTCCGCTGGCCAAGGGACAGGTGCTGCAGACCAGACACCTCAATGCGCTGCTGAATGGTGCCGCTGGCACTGATGATGCTGAGCTGATCAATATCTCCACCCTGCGCTCGATGCAGCAGGCCTATTATACGCCGGAGAACTTTGGCCACTTTGGCCTGGCGCTGCGCAACTATGCGCATTTCACCTCGCCGATCCGGCGCTACGCTGACCTCATCGTGCACCGCTCGCTGGTCTCGGCCCATGGCTGGGGCGATGATGGGTTGTCACCAGCTGAGATCGACGGGCTGGAAGAGACTGCCACGCATATTTCCGAAACCGAACGCCGGTCTATGATCGCAGAACGCGACACCACAGACCGCTATCTGGCAGCCTATCTGTCAGAACGGGTTGGCAATGAATTTACGGGCCGGATCAGCGGCATTGCGCGGTTTGGCGCCTTTGTGAAAATGGACGAGACCGGCGCTGACGGGCTGGTTCCGGTGCGCACAATCGGCCGCGAGTATTTTAATTTTGATGCCGATGCCGGTGCGCTGATTGGGGTTGATACCGGCCTCACCCTGTCGATTGGGCAACGGGTTACCGTGCGCCTCACCCAGGCCGCGCCAGTCACCGGCGGGCTTGAGCTTGAGCTGTTGGCTATTGAGGGCGAAGGCCTGCCAAAAGGCCGTGGTGGCAGTGGCAGACGCAGCCCGGCCGGACGCCATGTCAAACGCAAAAGCAGCAAATCCAAGCACAAAGCCGCCAAGGTCAAACGCAAGGTTGAGCGCAAGCGTAGCTGACCCAAATTTCTTCTATTTTGATGTCGTCTTTTTGCGCAACCGATAGGTCAGAGCCTGCTCAATCAGCCAACCATGCCGTAAGGGATCTATCTCTGTGGCATGGTCAAATAACACGGCGCGCGTCCCGTCGACCCGGTCCCACATCGGATATGCGGACAGGTACTCTGGGATCAGGCGACTTTGGCAATGCACAAATAGTGCAAATCTCGCGGATTTTGGCAGGCCCAGACGGAGTGTTGTTCCGGCCTTTGTCTGAGGCGTCAGATAGGCAGGTTGCCCCCAGCGCAGCGTTTCTTCGATGCTGCCAATTTCTGGCCGTCCCTGCGCAGTTTCAAAAATCATATCGCGCAGGAGTAACAGCCCCTCACGCGCTACGGTGTCGCTCAGATTATACGCGTCTTCAACGCGGTGACTGGCAAAGGGGTATTTCATCATCATGACCCAGGTTTTGAACGTCTCTGATCAGTATAGGCACTACAGATCAGATAGCTAAGGCACCATAAAAAAGGGAGGCCCAAGAACTCTTAGGCCTCCCTTGTAACAATGACTGGATCACCGCGCCTAGCTGGGGCTCATACCGCGCAGACGTTCCGAGCGGCGCCGCAGCATCTCAACCGTGGCCAGCAGCATGATCGAAATTGCCACCAGAAGCGTTGCAACCGCGAGAATGGTCGGCGAAATCTGCTCACGCAGGCCGATGAACATCTGCCAGGGCAGCGTCTTTTGGCCGGCAGAGCCGACAAACAGCACCACCACCACCTCATCAAACGAGGTGATAAAGGCAAACAGACCACCGGAGATCACGCCAGGCAGGATAAGCGGCATCTGAATCCGGAAGAAGGTAGTGACTGGATCAGCACCCATATTGGCTGCAGCACGGGTGAGCGAACGGTCAAACCCCACAAGCGTTGCCGTCACTGTGATGATCACAAAGGGGATGCCCAATGCGGCATGCGCCAGAACCACACCCAAATAGGTGCCCTGCAGACCAATCCGGCTGTAAAAGAAGTACATACCGGCTGCAGAAATGATCAGCGGAACGATCATCGGCGAAATCAAAATCGCCATGATCGCCCGACGGAAGGGGACATGTGGCTGGCTAAGACCGATTGCGGCCAGGGTGCCAAAGGTCACTGAGACAAGCGTCGCCATGGGCGCGATCTTCAGCGAATTCCACATAGAGCTCTGCCAGGAGTCATTGCTGAAGAAGTCACGATAGTGCTTCAGCGAATAGCCTTCAGGATCAAGCCGCAGCATTTCCGGTGTGAAGGTAAAGAAGTCCTGCGCATTAAAGCTCAAAGGGATGATGACTATGATCGGTGCGATCAGGAAGAAAAAGATCAACCCACAGATCACCCGAAAAGAGTAGAACCAGACCCTTTGGCCCGTTGTCGCATAAGGAGGAAGTGCACTCATTGTCGATTACCCCAGCTTCACGTTGTCGATGCCGACAAGCTTGTCATAGACCCAGTACAGCAGCAGAACCACCACGAGGAGAATTGCACCCAGTGCAGCGCCCAGACCCCAATTGCCCGAAGACGAGATGTGGTAGGCGATCAGGTTGGAGATAAAGGTACCCTTAGTGCCGCCAACCAGTGCGGGGGTGATGTAGTAACCCACGGCAAGGATGAAGCAGAGAATGGACCCCGCACCAATACCTGGAACCGACTGTGGGAAGTAGACCCGCCAGAAGGCCGTCCAGTTGGTGGCGCCCAGCGATTTCGCCGCACGCAGATAGGTTGGCTGGATCGTCTGCATCACCGAGTACATCGGCAGGATCATAAAGGGCAGCAAGATATGGGTCATCGCGATGATGGTGCCCAGCTCGTTATTGATCAGCACAAGTCGGTTGTCGTCCCCCACTATTCCGATCCAGACCAACACGTCATTGATGACGCCTTGTTGTTGCAGCAAGATCTTCCAGGATGAGGTTCGCACCAGTAGCGAGGTCCAGAAGGGCAAAAGCACCAGGATCATCAGCATATTGGCCGAACGGGTCGGGAGATTGGCAAGCAACCAGGCAACCGGATAGCCAAGCAGGATACAGCTGACCATGATAATCAGTGACATCCGCATGGTCCGGATCAGCATGGTGTTGTAGATACGCTCTGTCTCGGGGCGCACCTCGATACCTTCGGAGCCCAGCTTCATGTCCACAGCGTTGAGAAAATACCCAATGGTGCGGAGGCCGGAATAGGTTTTGATGGTCCGCCAGAGCTCGATATCGGCCCAGCCGTCGTTAAGCTCAATCAGGCGCTCTTTGTAAGGGCCTTCATTCTCAACGTCCCAATTTTTAATTTTGCGACCCGATTTCCGGAAAACCGAGGAAATACCGGGATTTTCATAGTTCAGCCGTTTGGCTACTCGTGTATGGACCTTGATCTCTGCTGCGGCTTTCAGATCAACTGCTAGTGCTGCAAAAACCGCCTCATCGGGCAAATCCGACCCCGCCGGATCCCAGCTCTCAAGCGCATCTACAGTGCGCGGCAGAACCTCCTGAACGATGCGGTTGTCCACAGAACGGAACAGCATGTCGCCAACCGGCAGGATGAAGGTCACTAGGATAAACAAGAGCAGTGGCGCGATGAGCATCAATGCCCGGATCTTCTGCATCCGCAGTGCCTTCGCGAGGCTACGCTTTAGAGGCGTGCCATCGGCGGCCAGCACTGGGCCGTTTTGGGTGGTATCACTCATGGTGGGGGTCCCCGTCGGGTCTTTTTGTTTGTGGAGAAGGGGCCCAGCAATGGGGCTGGGCCCTTTCCCATTCTCACAACGAGGTCAGATTACTTGACCAACCAGGCTTGGAACTTTCCGTCCAGATCGTCACGGTTATCTGCCCACCACTCATAGTCATAGGTGTGCACGTTACCGGCGTTTGCAGGATCGGTAGGCATATGGGGCGCCATGTCGATACCCAACTCAGCGTGCTTACCAACCAAAGGCGCCGAAGAGGCACGGGCCGGACCGTAAGAGATGTAGGCAGCCTGATCAGCAAGACGCTGGGTGTCGGTTGCGAACTTCAGGAAGTCCATAACGCGGGCTTTGCGGTCGGCAGGCAGACCAGCGGGAACGATCCAGCCGTCCAGGTCAAAGGACTGCATGTCCCAGAGCATACCAATCGGCTGGTTCTGCTCGGCAATGGCCGAGAACAGACGACCGTTGTAGGTCGAGCCCATGACAACTTCGCCATCGGCCAGCAGCTGGGGCGTTTCTGCACCAGCAGACCACCAAACAACGCTTCCCTTGATGGTGTCGAGCTTGGCCAGGGCCTGCGCTACACCTTCGTCGGTACCCAGAACGTTATAGATGTCGTCCTTGGCAACGCCATCGCAATACAGAGCCCACTCAAGGTTGTCGATTGGGCGCTTTTGCAGGGCACGCTTGCCTGGGAACTTCGCCAGGTCAAACACATCACAAACAGTGGTAGGAGCTTCGGCGCCAACCAGGTCGGTGCGGTAGCCAAAGGTCGTCGAGTAAACGATCTGTGGTACAAAGCAGTCGGAAACCAGCAGGTTGCCAAAATCTTCGGAGGCCGAGGTGCCATCGGGCGCTGCGGCCAGATCTGCGTCGTGGTCGATTTCTTCGGCCAGACCTTCGTCACACAGGCGCATGGCGTCGGACGCAACCGCGTCAACCAGATCCCAGGTGACATTGCCGGTTTCGTTCATGGCGCGCAGTTTCGCAACAGCTTCGCCTGAGCTTTCGTCCCAGATGACTTTTACATCAGGGTTTGCCGCAACATAGGGCTCAACATAGGCTTTGTGCTGGCTGGCTTGATAGGCGCCGCCCCAGGATACCAGGGTCAGTTCGTTAGACATGTCCTCGGCAAAGGCCGCAGGCGCGCAAAGCGCCGTGGTCATCGCCAGTGCTGACAGTTTTGTCATCTTCATGAGAGATCTCTCCTTGTTATAAAGTCGTTCGTAAACTTTTGCCCCCCCGGTCATGATCGCCGGGGGTTATGCGTATGTGCTGTGTGGATCAGGCGTCCAGGGCGTGGCAGTCGCTTGGCAGCCAGCCGATTTCAATTTGCTGACCGGGCTTCAGACGGTCCTGATCGGGAGCATTTCTTGTCTTGATGACAAATTCATCATTGCCAGCGACCCGCAGACGGGTGCGGAAGATATCGCCCATATAGATGAATTCAAGTACTTCGGCCTTGAGGGTGTGAACCCCCTCAGCAAGACGCTCTTTGTTATATTCAACGCGCTCGGGACGAATGGACACGCGGGTCCGCTCACCGGGTGTGCTGACGTTGACCGGGCGACAATCAATCAGCTCTCCACCGTCCAGTTGGACAAGGGCAACGCCGTTGTTGATCTCTTTGACAGTTCCTTCGAGGGTGTTATTTTCGCCGATGAACTGCGCGACAAAGCTGTTTTGCGGTTCTTCATACAGTTTGTCCGGCGGCGCCAGCTGCTGAATGCGGCCATCTTCAAACACCGCAACGCGGTCCGACATGGTCAGGGCTTCGGTCTGGTCATGGGTCACATAGACCACAGTGATGCCCAGACGATGCGCCAGGTGGGTGATTTCGAACTGCATCTTTTCGCGCAGCTGTTTGTCCAGCGCGCCAAGGGGTTCATCCATCAAAACCAGCTCGGGTTCAAACACCAGTGCCCGCGCCAGTGCGATCCGTTGCTGCTGACCACCAGAAAGCTGTGAGGGACGACGGCCGCCAAAGGCGCCCATTTCCACCATATCCAGCGCCCGTTTTACCTTTGCCTCACGATCCGACTTGCCGATCTTGCGGACCTCAAGCGGGAAGGAAAGGTTTTCAGCAATCGTCATGTGTGGGAATAAAGCGTAGTTCTGAAACACCATGCCGATGCCGCGTTTGTGCGGTGGGATGTTGTTGATCGAGGTACCGCCAAGGCGAATATCGCCATGGGTTGCGGTCTCAAATCCGGCTAACATCATCAGGCAGGTGGTTTTGCCAGAACCCGAGGGGCCCAACATGGTGAGAAATTCACCCCTGGGCATCGTGAGGTTCAAATCTTTTACGACTAGGTTCTCACCGTCGTAACTCTTCTGAACGCGTTCGAATTCCACGAACGCGTCGGTGTTTGACGCATCAGCCAAAGCAGGCTCCCCGTTTGTATAATCGGCAGATTGGTTCTGCGCTTCTTCTTCAATGTAAGCACACCATTGGTGCGGTATGCAACCGGATCATCAGAATAGATATTCTTAACCAGCTTAGGTACATATACTAGCTGACTTAGACTGTCTGCGACACCCCCGATCAGATTTGCGACACATTTATCTGTTTTAGCCGCCCTCGCGACATGCAAACGTTAATCAGCCCAAATGAGAGGCAAAATGCAAAGAGACCCCGCACCCAAAAGGCGCGAGGCAAAATTTCTTCACAGCAAAAACTTACGGCCTGATACGCCGTTTTCCGCAGGAGGCTACGCGCTGTGCAGCAGATCCTGCTCCTGCAGGATCGCGTAGCATTCATCCAGAGAGGTGCGCGCCCGCGCGATCAACACATCAATGTCTGCCGGTGTGATCACCAGCGGAGGCGAGATGATCATCCGATCCCCCACGTGGCGCATGATGAGATTATTGGCAAAGCAGCGCTCGCGGCAAATAAAGCCAACGGTGCCACCCGGGGTGGCAAACTCTGCGCGGGTCGCCTTGTTGGGGGTCAGGGCAATCGAGCCCATCATACCAATAATTCTGGCCTCGCCAACCAGTGGATGATCCGCAAGGGACTCCCATTTCTCTTTCAGGTAGGGACCAGCCACGGTCTGAACATGGCCAACAACATCCTCTTCTTCCAGAATGCGCAGGTTCTCCAGGGCAACAGCCGAGGCAACGGGATGGCCGGAATAGGTGTAACCGTGGTTGAACTCATCCGAGGCGATCACCGCCGCGACCTCATCCGACACAATGGATCCGCCGATGGGCGCATAGCCCGAGGACAGGCCCTTGGCGATGGTCATGATGTCAGGGCGAATGCCCATGGTCTCGGAGCCAAACCAGTTGCCGGTACGGCCAAAGCCGCAGATGACCTCATCGGCGATCAGCAGAATTTCATACTTGTCACAGATACGCTGGATTTCCGGCCAATAGGTGGCAGGCGGCACGATGACCCCCCCGGCGCCCTGCACCGGCTCAGCAATAAAGGCAGCAACGCGATCTTCGCCCAGCTCCAGAATAGCCGTTTCCAACTCTTGCGCCCGCGCCAGACCAAACTCATCCTCAGGGGTGTCGCCCCCCTCGGCCCACCAATGGGGCTGGTTGATGTGGTGAATATCCGGGATCGGCAAGCCGCCCTGCGCGTGCATCGCACTCATACCGCCCAGCGAGCCACTGCCCACGGTCGAGCCGTGATAGGCGTTCTTGCGGCTGATAAGAATGGATTTTGTCGGCTTGCCCTTTAGGGCCCAATAGTGCCGCACCATGCGGATATTGGTGTCATTTGCCTCAGAGCCAGAACCGGCAAAGAACACATGGTTCAGATCTCCCGGTGCCAGTTCAGCGATCTTGGCCGCCAGCGCAATGGCTGGGGCGTGGCTGGTCTGAAAGAAGGTGTTGTAATAAGGCAGCTCGCGCATTTGACGCGCCGCAACATCGGCCAGCTCATCGCGGCCATAGCCGATATTGACACACCAAAGCCCGGCCATGGCATCGAGGATCTCATTGCCTTCGCTGTCGGTCAGCGTGACGCCACTGGCGCGGGTGATGATACGTGTGCCCTTTTCGGCCAGCTCACCATTGGCGGTGAAAGGGTGCATATGGTGGGCGGCATCCAGAGCCTGCAATTCGGCTGTGGGCATGTGATTGGTGATCGCGTTCATCGGGCTGACTCCATCCGTAAGAGATTGCTCTCAGAATATGATCAAATTTCGCCTTGTCAATCGAATCAGTTGGCGCGACCCAAACCCTGACTCACCTGCTCCATGCCCTGTTCGACGTCTTTTTCCATCGCCAGCGCAACTTTTTCTGGCTGCCTTTGGCGCATGGCTTCGATGATGTCCTTATGGCGGTCCGGAAAGCTCTGGGTGCCAAAGCGGCCACAGACCACCCGCAGGGACGGGCCAAAGCGCAGCCAGAGGCGATCTGCAAGGTCCGCCATGATCGGCGCATTTGCACAGGCATATAGCCCTGAGTGAAAGCTGTAATTCTGCACCAGATAGCCCGCAACATTGCCGGCAGAAATCGCCTGATCCAAGGCCAAATCTATCGTCTCAAGTCGGTCAATCTGATCATCGGTGATGTGCAGGGCGGCCCGGCGGGCCAGCTCAGATTCTATTGTTTTCCTGACAAAACCGAGCTCATCAATGTCATCGGAGTCCAGCAGCGGCACCGAAACACGACGGTTGCCCTGAAAGACCAAGGCCCCATCAGAAATCAGTCGGCGAATGGCCTCGCGCACCGGCGTCATGCCGGCGTTCAGCGCCTCGGTCAAACCCTGAATGGTGACCGCTTGCCCTGGCGCCAACTCGCCAAAAAGGATCTGCGCCCGCAGCTGTTGATAGACGGTCTCGTGGGCGGGCAATTTGGCTCCCTCACCTGGGGCTCCCTGAGTTGCTGAATTGGTCACCGACACTGGGGGTTTTCCTCCTAAATTTTGGGCAGCTTGCACGAAGTTCTGTCCAGTGGAAACATAAACAGTATTGCCGAACGAGACAAAACTTGATCAAATCCAGCATAGCCGGGCTGACACCGGTACCCACAGGGAGATATTCATGACACTCAAAATGATGACAACGACCGCCATCGTCGCCTTGCTCGGCTCCGCCGCCATGGCAGAAGAAGTGCGCGTCTACAACTGGTCCGACTATATCGACGAAGAACTGCTGGCAAAGTTCGAAGCGGAAACCGGCATCAAATTGATCTATGACGTATTCGACAGCAACGAGCTGTTGGAAACCAAAATGCTGGCGGGTGGCTCGGGCTATGACGTAGTTGTTCCCAGCGGTACCTTCCTGCAGCGCCAGGTCATTGCCGGCGCCTTTCAGAAGCTCGACCTGGAAAAGCTGCCCAACCATAAGAACATGTGGGACGTGGTAGAGTCGCGCACGGAACAGTACGATCCGGACAATGCCTATTCGATCAACTACATGTGGGGCACCACCGGCATCGGCGTGAACCTCGGCAAGGTCAAGGAACTGCTGGGCGACGACGCTCCCGTCAACTCGCTTGAGCTGGTCTTCAATCCCGCCAATATGGAAAAACTGGGCGAGTGCGGCGTGCATTTCCTGGATGCCCCTGCTGAAATGATCCCCGCCGCGCTGAAATACATCGGCGAAGACCCCAACAGCCATGACCCGAAAGTGATTGCCAAGGCCGAAGCCGTCTTTATGGCCATTCGCCCCTATATCCAAAAATTCCACTCGTCCGAGTATATCAACGGGCTGGCAAACGGAGATATCTGCGTCGCGGTTGGCTGGTCCGGTGACATCCTACAGGCCCGTGACCGTGCCGCCGAGGCCGAAAACGGTGTCGAGATCGTTTATCATGCGGCCGTTGAGGGCGCGCAAATGTGGTTTGACCAGATGGCCATTCCCGTCGACGCCCCCAACCCGGATGCGGCACATGCCTTCCTGAACTTCATCATGGATCCGCAAAACATGGCAGCGGCGTCGAACTACGTCTACTACGCCAACGGCAACAAGGCCTCGCAGGAATTCCTGGTTGAGGATGTGATTGGCGATCCGGCAATCTACCCGGACGAGGCCACCCTCGCCAACCTCTTCACCACCAGCCCCTGGGAGCCAAAGGTGCAGCGAGTGGCCACCCGTTTGTGGACCAAAATCAAATCGGGCACCTGATCTCAGCAGCCTGATCCGGCAGGGCGTTCAACCGCGCCCTGCCTTTGCCCAATTGCACCAAACCTCTGACAGCGCAGCTTGCGGCCAGCGCCTTCAGAATCTGCGGGGGAAGCAGCTTGACCATTCCTGTATTCGAACCCTGGAACGATCCCGAGGCAAAGCCTTTGATCCAGTTCCAGAATGTCACCAAACGATTTGGTGACTTCACGGCGATCGACGATCTGACCATCGGCATATATGAAAAAGAGTTCTTTGCGCTTTTGGGCCCGTCTGGCTGTGGCAAGACAACCCTGATGCGGATGCTCGCCGGGTTTGAAACCCCCACTGAAGGTTCGATCTTTCTTGCCGGTCAGGACATGGCGCCCGTTCCCCCGAACAAGCGCGCCACCAATATGATGTTTCAATCCTACGCGCTGTTCCCGCATCTCAGCGTCTGGGAAAACATCGCCTTTGGCCTGAAACGCGAAGCCATGCCAAAGCACGACATCGCGGAGCGTGTTGACGAAATGCTGCGCCTCACCCGGCTGGAAAAATTCGCCAGTCGCAAGCCGCACCAGATATCGGGTGGTCAGCGTCAGCGGGTTGCCCTGGCGCGGTCGCTCGCCAAAAAACCAAAACTGCTGTTGCTGGATGAACCTCTTGGTGCACTTGATAAAAAGCTGCGTCAGGACACCCAATTTGAGCTGATGGACATTCAGGAAAAGACCGGCACCACCTTTGTCATCGTGACCCACGATCAGGAAGAGGCGATGACCGTCGCCAGCCGCGTCGCCGTCATGGACAACGGCAAGATCATTCAGGTTTCCACCCCGGACCGCATCTATGAGACGCCCAATTCGGTCTATGTCGCGGATTTCATTGGCGAGGTGAACATCATTGATGGCATCGCCACGCCAACCGGCGAAGAAAGCTATTCGCTGGCCTGGAAAGAGGGGCAGGCGCCGCTGAAGGTGACCTCCCCCGGAACCTTCTCGGACGGGCAGAAATGCCATCTCGCCATCCGCCCCGAAAAAGTCACCATCAACGCCGAAGAGCCCAGCGGCGTCGACAATGCGGTGCAGGGCAAAATCCTCGACATTGCCTATCTAGGTAATATTTCCACCTACCACGTTGAGCTGCCCTCGGGCGCGGTGATCAAGGCGCAAAGCGCCAATACCCGCCGCATCTCGCGTCGCGCTTTCACTTGGGAAGACACTGTCTGGCTGTCATGGACCGCCACGGCAGGCGTTCTCTTGGCTGAATGATGCGCCGCTTTACCCTTATCGCTGTCCCGTATCTGTGGCTTTTGGCGCTGTTTCTGGTGCCCTTTGTTATCGTGTTGAAAATCTCACTGTCGGATATCGCGCTGGCGCGCCCGCCCTATGCGCCGCATTTTGACTGGGCCACCGGCATCTGGGCCTTCCTGTCCGAACTGGATTTTGAGAACTTCACTTGGCTCACCCAGGATGATCTCTACTGGAAGGCCTATCTCAGCTCGCTAAAGATCGCACTTATCTCGACCACGCTGACACTGCTGGTGGGGTATCCCATGGCCTATGCCATGGCGCGCGCCCCGTCCGAGTGGCGCGCCACCCTGATGATGCTGGTGATCCTGCCGTTCTGGACCAGCTTTTTGATCCGGGTCTATGCCTGGATGGGAATTCTGTCGAACGAAGGTTTTCTCAACCAGTTCCTGCTGTGGACCGGAGTAATTTCCGAACCCCTGACCATCCTCAACACCAATACGGCCGTCTATATCGGCATCGTCTATACCTATCTGCCCTTCATGATCCTGCCGATCTATGCCGCCCTTGAACGGCTGGACGATTCTCTCATTGAGGCCGCCGAGGATCTCGGCTGCTCACGCCTCACTGCCTTTTGGCTGGTCACAATTCCACTGTCCAAAACCGGCATCATAGCCGGGTGTTTCCTGGTGTTTATTCCGGTGCTGGGCGAATTTGTCATTCCCTCGCTACTGGGAGGCTCTGATACGCTGATGATCGGCAAGGTGCTCTGGGAAGAGTTCTTCTCTAACCGTGACTGGCCTGTGGCATCGGCTGTTGCCGTGGTTCTTTTGCTGCTGCTGATCATTCCCATCATACTGTTCCAGCGCAATCAGCAAAAACAGCAGGAGGCAGAACAATGAGGCGTTTGAGCTGGTTCAACACCGTATCGCTAACCCTGGGTTTTGCCTTTCTTTACGTGCCGATGATCATTCTGGTGGTCTACAGCTTCAACGATAGCAAACTGGTCACCGTCTGGGCGGGCTTTTCGACCAAATGGTATGGCGAGCTGATGCAGAATGAGGCCTTTCTCAATGCGGCCTGGGTGACGATCAAGGTGGCGGTAATCTCTTCGACCATCGCAACCGTGCTGGGCACCATGGCGGCCTATGTGCTGGTGCGCGGTGGCCGCTTCATGGGGCGCACCCTGTTTTCCGGCATGATCTACGCGCCACTGGTGATGCCCGAAGTCATCACCGGCCTGTCGCTGCTGCTGCTGTTCATCGGCCTTGGCTTTGATCGCGGCATCATGACAATTGTGCTGGCCCATACCACCTTTTCGATGTGTTATGTCTCGGTCGTGGTCTCGTCGCGCCTTGTGACCTTTGACAGATCACTGGAAGAGGCCGCATTGGATCTGGGCTGCTCTCCGGCCGAGGCTTTTCGCCTGGTAACCCTGCCCATCATTGCCCCTGCGGTGATTTCTGGCTGGCTCTTGGCCTTTACCCTGTCACTGGACGATCTGGTGATCGCCTCCTTCACCTCGGGTCCTGCGGCAACCACCCTGCCGATCAAGATCTACTCGGCGGTGCGGCTCGGAGTCTCTCCTGAAATCAACGCGCTATCCACCATCATGATCGCCATTGTCACCTTTGGTGTGATCACCGTATCGCTGGTGAACAAACGCCAGATGGTGCGGCAAAAGCGCGACGAACAAGCAGCGGAGCGCAGCTGATGCAGCGGATCTTTTCCGACTATGCCTATGGACCAGGTCCCCGTGACAATTGCTGGTGGGACGAGACCATTCCTGCCCCAGTTTGGGACCGCCAGACCGGCGAAGCCCGGGTGGATGTCACCGTGATTGGTGGTGGTTTCACCGGGATGTCAGCAGCGCTGCATCTGGCCGAGGCCGGGGCGAGTGTTGCTGTCCTTGAGGCAGAAACACCCGGTTGGGGCGCGTCAGGGCGCAATGGCGGCTTTTGTTGTCTGGGAGGATCGAAACTCTCGGCCAAGGCGATGCTGCGCAAATATGGCCCGGAGGCGACAAAGATCTACGAGGAGGGCGAAGCAGCGGCTGTTGCTCTGGTGGCCGGGCTTCTTGCCAAACATGACATCGATGCCGACACCCACTCAAAGGGTGAAACCCTGATGGCCCATAGCCCGCGCGCCCTGCAAAAAATGCAGCGTGAGGCCGATGACATTGCGCGCAATGGCGGCACGCCGCTGTTTTTGACCAAAGACCAGCTTGCCTCCGAAGGCCTGAACGGAGAATTTTACGGCGCGCTCACCACGCCGGTTGGCTTTGGCCTTAACCCGCGCAAATATCTTTTTGGTCTGGCACGGGCCGCCAAGGCGGCGGGCGTGCAGTTGTTTCAAAACAGCCCAGCGCTAAAAATCACCGCGCAGGGCAGTCATCACATTGTCGCCACGCCAACAGGCTCGCTGCGCAGTGATCAGGTGATCATTGCCACAAATGGCTATTCCTCCGATGATCTGACTGACTGGCTTGCGGCGCGCTACATGCCGACGCAGTCCACCGCCATGGTGACGCGTGTTTTGCGCGATGATGAGCTGCAGGCGCAGGGCTGGTTCAGCGATCAAATGGCCCATGACAGCCGAAATATGCTGCATTATTTCCGCCTGATGCCGGACCGGCGGTTTTTGTTTGGCATGCGGGGTGGGCTGATGTCGTCGCCGCGGGTCGAGGCCGGGATCCGCAAAAAGCTGCGGCGCAGTTTTGAGAGGCTTTTCCCGCAGTGGCGTGGCGTGGAAAGCACCCACACATGGTCCGGGATGGTGTGCCTCTCGCGCAATCTGGTGCCCTTTGTGGGCCCAGTGCCAGAACGCCCCGGCCTGTTTGCCGGGCTTTGCTATCATGGCAATGGCGTGGCTATGGGCAGCTATTCCGGGCGACTGCTGGCCGATCTGGCGCAGGGAAAAAATCCGGACCTTCCCTATTCCCCGGTGATGCAGGGCCTCAGCCGGTTTCCCTTTGGCCGCGCACGCCGGGTGGTGATGCCGCCGGCCTATGCTCTTTTGGGCATGATGGACTGATCCAGCGCGGCACGCTCCAGCGCCAGTGCTGTGCTGTCGCGCGACTCACCGCGCTGACTGCGCCATAGGCAATAGGCCGCCATGCGCCAATGGAACCAGGGTTTTAGCGCCAGATAGCGGCCAACCATGCGGGGATCCGGATAGGCCGCCAGAAACGCCTCTTCTTCCGCTGTCGACAGGGGCAGGCCGCGATAAAGGTATTGCATCGCTGGTGACAGAAACAGTGCCAGGTCTTCGCTTGGATCCCCCAATTGCGGACATTGCCAATCAATCAGGGTCAGGGTGCCATCATGGGCCAGCAGATTTCCCGGTACCGGGTCGCCATGAATCAGCGACATCTGTTGCAGGGGCGGCACCTGCCCAAAGGGCCGCAATCCAGTAATCCGCGCCGCATCAGTGTTTTGCCCGCTGCACTGCGCCAGAATGGCTCGGGTCTGTAATTCCAGAGCCGCGCTGCCATTGACACCTGCGGGCACACCCGCAAATTCAGGCTGGTCGTGCAATCGACCCAAAAGCTGCGCCACATGCGCCGTGTCACACTGCCAGGGTGCACCGGTGATATGACCATAGGCCAGCCAGCTATGCCCCTCAAAGAGACCCGAGGTCCGCAGAACCGGCACCATGCCTGTTCCGGCCAATGCCACCAATGCCGAAACCTCGCGTGTCGGATCATTGGCAAACAACGGATTATAGCCCTCTTGCAGATAGAGCTTTATCACCAGATCGCCACACCGCCAGACGCGATTCGATCGCCCCCCCTGCAACGGAAATGGCGCGGCGACATCCAGCCCCCGCGCCCTCAGCGATTGAAAGAATCGCAGATCAAATTCTCTGTCCAAGCCTTGCAGGGCGGCGCACTCCGGTCTGTGCCCCCGCGCATCTGGCAAGTAGCATTTGCTAAAGCGGCGGCGCCCTTAGAATCAGACTTCTTCGCCTGGATCCCGCAGCGCCGTCACGGTTGTCGCCAAGATTGCAGCGCCGGTCTCGTTGATCAAGACCACATCGTTACCCTGCATCTGGGTTTCGCGCACAGATGTATAAACTTCTGCGAGCTCCTCCAAGACAACTTCACCATTGACCTTGCTTTCTACGACAAAACTATAAGCCCCAGCCGGAACAATATCGCCACCAAAGTTGGTGCCATCCCAATCATAGGGCTCCGCAGATACAGGCAATATGATGCGATTCACTTCATCGCCATCCTCATTGCTGACCACCAAAGTGACCTCATCCGCCGCGGCCGCGGGGTTGGGGGCCACATTGACTGGGTTGGTACCATCAAAACTAGCCGCGGTCGCTGCGCGCACTTCCATGCCAACCCAACCGGTCAGAGCCGCCATGTTGCCAAGGCCTAGCTGACCCAGAGCCGTGCTCAGGTTGTCATTGGTCAGAACTTGCTGTTCGACCATGGAGAATTCCGCCAGCTGTGAGGCATATTCGGTATTGTCCATCGGCTCTGTTGGGTCCTGATATTTGGCCTGAGCCGTCAACAGTTTGATGAAAGTGTCAAAATCCGATGTCAGCTCGGTACCGTTGCCGGATGTTGTGCTCGGCGTTGTGCTTGTCGCTACCGGATAGGCAGCGGATACTTCGGTTGTCATCTGTTAGACCCTCATGTCCAGGCCGGCATTACCCATCCGGAGCTGTTGTGTTGGTGTTTCTGCGACGGGTGCCGCAGCCATGTCATCTGATTGTGCCAACGGTGATCCACCTGCTGCGGACTGCCCATCGCCTTCGCTGTGGCCCTGACCATCCGAAGTTCCGCCACCGCTGAACTCAAAAGATACATTGTCAAAACCCATCCTGCGGAACTCATCCGCCAGCTCATTGATATGGCGACGCATCAAGTCCCCCGTCTCCGGGCGCTCGGTCTGGATAACCACTGTGATGCCGGTGTCGCTGGTGGTCACCCGCATCTTGACCCGGCCCAGCTCCTCGGGGTTCAGCGCGACTTCAACATTGCGCTCCCCCTTGGCGACGAGGGCCTGGGCCAGCTGAGTTGCAATCAGACGCGGTGTCTCAGGGCGGTGTACTGTTCCTGGCTGCAGGACGGCTTCAGTCAGCAATTGCGACAGCCCTGGCGTTTCAGGACCGGCTTCGGCCCCCAGCAAAAGCCCATCCCCCATGGCCGCTGCCGCAGCAGAAGCATCTGCACCAAGGACCTGCGCGGCAAAGGCCTGCTGAACGGCACTAACCTGTGCGATTGCGGCTGCTTTAGCCGCGGCCGCTGCGCTGGAACCTGCACTGATTCCTGTTCCATTGCTTGTGGTCGACGCCTGTGCCTCACGGGATTCGCTCTCGCGTCCCTGCGCCCGACGGCCGGGTTCAGCCGCCGCCGCTGCCCGGGACTGCCCCGCAGCCGCCATCAGTGCCTCCCCAGACGGGGCTGCTTTGCCACTCGCGTCGCGCACAGCTGCCTCAACATTGACATCCGCATTTGCTTGGGCGCTTTGAGCGACTTTGGCCGAGACGGCGTCACTGACTATAGAGCTCTCACCTGCCTTTGCAGAAACGCTAGCGCCCCCCGCTGCGGCGACTTTGGGGCCCAATCGCGGTTGATTGGTGTCCACAGAACGCTGTGACGCAACAGTACCGTTGCCCGCAGAGGCCAGTCGTTGACCGGCCTCTTCCGACACCTCAGCACTTTGCCCCAAAGTAGGCTCTGGCTCTGCGCTTGCAGGCACCGCCTGTGTCGGCGTCGCTGCAGCATTAGCATTAGCCAAGGCCTGGGCCGGTTGTCCGGCTACGGTACCGCCCATGCCTTTTGACACGGCATCTGCTGTGGTGCCTGCTGTATTGCCAGCCTCACTACGACGGGGTCCAGCACCTGCAATCACAAGACCCTCTGCAGCAGATCGAACTGGCTGCTGCACGGTATCCGTTTTGCGGGTCTCGGCGGGCGCTGTGTCCTTTGACGCAAGGGTAAGCGTGTCTGCAACTTGGCTCAGCCCATCCGATTTGGCTGCCATGCCCATTGCGCCGGTCTTGGTTTGCTCACCCGCTGGGGGCAGTTTGGCGTCATTACCAGCTGTCGCCCCGCCAGTTTTTACGTCCACTTCGGCAGTTTTCACGTCCACGCCAGCTTTCACATCACTGGCCTGCGGGGCAACAGGTGGAATTATCGCCGCCTCCTGCGTAACAGCTTCTGCAGCGTCTACCGGTAGCTGAGCATCTGCCTCCTCTTGGGGCTCCGCGCTCTCTGCGGCCTGAACGGGCAGGTCATCCACAGCCAGATCGCTCTCAGCGCCAGCTGCCAGCACCTCCGTTGCCGCAATACCCTCACCGTCAAGCATCTCTTCAGTCATGCCGGGAGACGTACCAGTGTCTGGAGCTGTCGTGGCCTGTGCAGCCTTGGGCTTGTCTTGATCAGCCCGCTTTGGGCCATCATCCACATCCCGCCGCTCTGCTGCCTTTTCAGGCTGTTTATTGGGTTTTTTTTCAGAAACTGAATTTGTCTCGTCGCGTCTCGCTCGATCTCTGAGGTGATCGGAAAAGCTACGGCTACCTTGCTGACGCGTCGGGCTTTCAGTCGCCTTGACGCTGGGCGGGTCTGCAGCGTTTGAACGCGCCTGACCAAAGAGTATATTTGTTAACATGGGATTCCAGACATTCTATCTCGATGCCTCAACACCTACCCCAAAGCAGTTACGGTAATTTTAACCGCTTTCGAGGCAATCTCAGAAAAATCAAGCAAATCTGAGATAAAACTGAAGGAAGGTGCAGAATGCCCAATCTCACGACAACTCCCGCGGCAGCAACAGCCCCACCCAACTTGCAACAAAAGTCCCACGATGATGCGATTCGCAACGCCGCGAACCAGCTAGAGGCTTCTTTTCTAACAGAAATGTTAAAATCGGCCGGCCTTGGAAAAAGCCGCGAGGGCTTTGGGAGTGGCGGCGAGGGAGAAGACCAGTTTAGCAGTTTTCTGATCCGCGCGCAGGCCGAACAAATCACCGAAGCCGGCGGCATTGGCCTCGCCGAATCACTTTATCATTCACTGAAGGAGTCTTCACATGACTAATCAGAACCCACAGAGCCTTATAAATGAGTTGGATGAAATCCTCGACCAGGAGCGCAGTGCACTGGTGCGCGGTGAGCTGGATCAGATCGAGAGCCTGCTCAGCCGCAAGGAAGCCATCATCCAAAACCTCAACACTATAGAGAACATCGAGCGGGAAGCGCTGAGCAAGGTGCAATCAAAGGTATCGCGCAATCAGGAACTCCTGAACAGCGCGATGGAAGGCATCCGCAGCGTTGCTACCCGTATGGCAGAACTGCGCCGGGTGAAAAAAGGCCTCGACGTATATGACAGCGCCGGACGCAAGGCCCGCTATGGCACCACGATGGGTCAACGCCTGGAGAAGCGGAGCTGAAGCGTTTGAAATTTAATGAAAATTCTACAGAATGTGATTTCGGTCATTAGCACTCTCTTAGGAACTTTCGTCGCAATGTCTCCTTGCATCTCATCACTGAGGTGGCGCGAAAGCCGGTAGGCTGAACGCACTGTCAGAAAGACGCTAAAATGCCCCTCGGGGCAGGGAAAAATTAGAGACCAAAGTGTCTCGATCGCTAAAGGAATAATACTATGACCAGCATTCTGACAAACAGTGGCGCAATGGTTGCTCTCCAGACTCTGTCTTCGGTGAA
>JAWUWF010000083.1:0-28487 GCA_034111985.1 Pseudophaeobacter sp. | reverse complement strand
CAGTTCTGGTCATCGGCGACTCCCTGTTGGCGTGGAACGGCGGCAGCAAACGCGCGGTCTCGGACGTGATGGAGCAACAGCTGGGCGTGCCGGTTGTTGACCGCTCAGTCTCGGCGGCGCGTATGCTCTACAACCTTCCCGTCAGTGGCGCAGCCGGGCTCAGCATTCCCAAACAGCGGATCAAGGGCGATTGGGACTGGGTGATGGTCAATGGCGGCGGCAATGACCTGTGGCTGGGCTGTGGCTGTGTGTCCTGCAGCCGCAAGATGAACCGGCTGGTGTCCGAGGACGGCAACAGCGGTGCCATACCGGATCTTGTGGCCAAACTGCGGGCCAGCGGCAGCAAGGTGATCTACCTCGGCTATCTACGCAGCCCCGGGATGGGATCACTCATCGCGCACTGCAGGGACGAGGGCGAGGAGTTGGACCGGCGCGCAACCCAGATGGCCGCGCAAGACGAAGGGGTGTTCTTCCTCTCCCTCGCCGATCTTGTGCCCCACGGAGATCGCTCCTATCACGCGCTGGACATGATCCACCCCTCGGTCAAGGGCAGTGCGGCCATCGCCAATCGGATATCCCAGCTGATACAAGACAACAGCCCGGCGGAGCATCCTGTCGAGCCCAATCAGCAAGCGTCCCAACAGGTCGCCCAACAGCAGCCCCCCCAAAAGACGGAGTAGCCCTCAGATGAACACCACACACCGACCTCACCGCCCCGCCCAGACCTCTGCGACACGGCTTTTCCGGGCTGCTGTTTTCTCTGGTTTGATCGCAGCCACGACCCTGCTTGCCGCCTGTCGCGATGAGACGCTCACCGGATATGGCGCAGCTGACAAGGTCTGGGTCCTCAGCACGCTAGACAACACACCCTTTGAGACCCGCGCCACGCTGTCCTTTCCGGAAACCGGTAAACTGGCGGGTCAGGCAGCTTGCAACAGCTATCATGGTGCCCAAAAGGCGCCCTATCCTTGGTTTCAGACCGAGGCCCTTGTGACCACCCGCATGACCTGTCCCGACCAGTCGTCAGAGGATATATACCTGCAGAGCCTTGCAAAAATGACCGAGGCAGAGGTGGCCGGAGACACCCTGATCCTGCGCAACGAGGCGGGTCAGGAGATGGTTTTCAAGGCTGCCGACTAGAGGCTGATGAGCGACTAATTAGAGACGGCGGCTGAAGGCATCCAGAAAGCGACCGCGTGCCTCTGGCAGTGGGCGATTGCCAAGGCTGCGTGCCAGATGCGTCTCAAGAAAGTAGCCCGTGGTGCGCAGCCCCTCGGCCACCTCGTGATCTGGCGCATACCCAGCCCCCTGCATCACCGGTGGCAGCGGCAGCAGGCGGCTGACCCATTGACCGGCTTCCTGCCGCGAGACCGCGCGGCCGGTTTTGGGAGAGATATAGGCGAGGTCTTCGTTGCGCCCCGAGACCGCACAGGCGCTGAGATCCAGACCGAAACCCATTGCCGCGAGCAGCGCCATCTCCCAGCGCAGATAGGCCAGCGGCCAGACGTCTACATCCTCCAGCAGGTCCAGCAGTTGCTCTGAGCGCTTGTAAAGATCGGGATAGGCTTCGCGTTCCGGCAGGCAAAAGCTCAACAGCCCGGTCACCGTGTTCAGCCCCGCCAGCGCCAGCCGCCCGGACAAGGCCGCAGCAGCACGGCTGCGCAGGGGCTCGGCCTGATAACTACCCAGATGATCCTCCAGCCGGGCCCGCCACAGCAGATCCAACTGGGCACCGGGCTGCAGCACAGGGGATTTTTTGCGGCTGGCCCCGCCGTGGACAATGCCTGCGTGGCGACCATGGCTTTCGGTGAACACGTCGATGATCACCGCAGTCTCGCCATGGCGGCGACTGGTCAAAAGGATGCCGTGATCACGCCAGTCCAATATGTCGCTCTCCCGCGTACTGCCCCTTGTCCAAAAATATCAGAGCCTAACAAGGAGACAACAGCAAGCCTGTAGCGAGAACGGACCTCAAGAACAGGGAAGCTGAGGTTTACTCCAGCCCCGGCTCTTCCAGCAGATGGCGGCCATCGCGGTCCTCGACCTCGATCACCCAGAGATCCGGGTCAAACTCTTGCTGGCGGCGAATGGCGACATCAACATCCGCTTCCACGCCGCTGGCATGTTCGATCCATTTGCGCGCGTCACTCATCAGATCATAGGAGCGATGAAACGACTGCGCCTGACCGTCCAGAGTGTTGAGCTTGACCAGCACAGCCCCCGCCGTGTCGGCGCCGGGGGCGGTGACAAAGGCGGGAATACCGTACAGCCGCAGGCGGGTGAGATAGGCGTCAACCCAGAACCTGGCAGTCAGACGGCTCATTCGTTCCCGTCTTTAAAGTTCAGCCCCATCTCTGAATAGCGCTCGGCTTCTTCCAGCCAGTTGGGGCGGACCTTGACCTGCAGGAACAGATGCACCTTGCGGCCCAGGAACTCTGTCAGCTCTTCACGGGCGGCCTGCGAGACCGCCTTGATGGTCTCACCACGCTTGCCCAAAACGATGCCTTTGTGGCCGTCACGGATCACATAGATGATCTGGTCAATCTTGGCCGAGCCATCCTTGCGCTCTTCCCAGTTTTCGGTCTCGACCGTCATCTGGTAGGGCAGTTCTTGATGCAGCCGTAGGGTCAGCTTTTCGCGGGTCATCTCAGCCGCGATCATCCGCATTGGCAGGTCAGAGATCTGGTCTTCGGGGTAGAACCAGGGACCTTCAGGCACCTCGGTTGCCAGCCAGAGACGCAGGGTGTCGACGCCGTGCCCCCGTTCAGCGGAAATCAGGAAGGTCTCGGCAAAATCATAGCGGTCATTCAAATCTTTGGTGAGGCCCAGCAGCACCTCGGCTTGCACCCGGTCGATCTTGTTGATCACCAGCGCCACTTTACGCCCCTTGCCAAGCTCAGCGAGCCCCTCAAGGATACGTTCAACGCCTTCGGTGACGCCACGGGTGGCTTCGATCAGCAGCATCACGACATCGGCATCGGCAGCACCACCCCAAGCGGCGGCGACCATGGCGCGATCCAGCCTGCGACGGGGTTGAAACAGGCCTGGCGTGTCGACAAAAACGATCTGGCTCTCGCCCTCCATCACGATCCCGCGCACACGGGTGCGGGTGGTCTGAACCTTGTGGGTCACAATAGAGACCTTGGCCCCCACCATGCGGTTCATCAGGGTGGATTTGCCCGCGTTGGGCTCTCCGATCAGGGCGACGAATCCGGCGCGTGTTGTCATGTTTTTAGCTCCAAACGTGCCAAGAGCGCCTTGGCTGCGGCCTGCTCTGCCAGGCGCTTTGAGCCCGCAGTGGCGCGTTCTTCAGTGCCATCTTCCAGCCGAACGGCTATGGTGAAGATGGGTTGGTGATCAGGGCCTTCGCGCGCCACCTGCACGTAGTCTGGCGGCGATTCGCGACGGGCCTGAACGAATTCCTGTAACGCGGTCTTTGGGTCGCGCGCGTCGTCTTCGACCTGATGCACCCGCTGGCCCCACAGGCGCAGGATCATCTGTTGCGCCACCTCAAAGCCGCCATCTTTGTAGACCGCCGCGATCACCGCCTCCATGCCGTCGCCCAGCAAGGCAAGCTTGCGGCGACCACCCGACATCATCTCGGAACGGCCCAGTTTCAGCACCTCGCCCAGGTCGATCTCGCGGGCGACATCGGCGCAGGCTTCTTTGCGCACCAGGGCATTGAACCGCGGCGCCAGCTGGCCTTCGCTGGCCAGCTTATCATGCTCCAGCAGGGCCGTCGCCATAACCAGTCCAAGCACACGGTCGCCAAGAAATTCCAGTCGTTGGTTGTCCTTGCGATTGGGCGAGGACACCGAAGGGTGCGTCAGGGCGCGCACCAAAAGCTCGGGTCGGGTGAAATGATACCCGATCCGCTCTTCAAAGGCGCGCATCTCTTTGGAAAGTTTCAATTGATCCCCTTGAAGAAGCGATCACTGCGCCAGGTCCAGAAAAACAGCATCGAGCGCCCGGAGGACGAGAACATGATCCGGTCAGCGCGCCCGATCAGGTTTTCCAGCGGCACAAAGCCAACGCCGCCAGCGGTTTGCGCCAGACGGCTGTCGCTGGAATTGTCGCGGTTGTCGCCCATAAAGAAGAAATGTCCCTCGGGCACCTGATAGACGCCGGTATGATCCGCCGACTGATTGCCGATATTGAGGATCACATGTTTGTTGCCACCGGGTAGTGTTTCGATCTGACGCGATTTGAGGCAGCTTCCGCCCTGGCCAACCGGCTGGTTCTCGCAACGCGGATAAGAGCCCTGTGGCCCCTGCGGCGCCATCGCTTCTTCAAAGTTGCCCGCATCCTCAAGGCCGACTGCCTCGCCGTTGATGAACAAGACACCCTCTTTCATCTGGATCTTGTCGCCCGGCAGACCAATCAGACGCTTGATGTAGTCGGTTCCAGAGACCGGATGGCGAAACACGACCACATCGCCGCGCTCGGGGTCTGACCCCAGAACGCGGGAGTTTTCACCGTCCAGAAAACCGCAGATATCCTCGGCGTCGATGTTCAGCCCAATGGCGCCGATGCGCACGCTGGGGCAGGACGCGTAGGAATAGCCATAGGCCATCTTGTTGACGAACAGGAAATCACCAATGAGCAGCGTCTCTTTCATCGACCCCGACGGGATCCAGAAAGGTTGGAAAAACAGGGTCCGAAAGACCCCGGCAATCAGCAGGGCATAAACAATGGTCTTTACCGTTTCGAGGATCGATTGGCCGGCGGTAGGTTTTGCCGTCATCAGGCTCTCCGGGTTTTAAAAATAAGGGACCGGCGCTACATGAGCGCGCAAGGGGCGCGAGTCAAGCGCCACTGGCTGTTTCAGGTGCCGGATCCTCTGCCTGCGCCGCGGCCTCAGTCACAATTGGATGTGCTTCGATCACCACAAAGGCCTGTGCCCAGGGGTGATCATCGGTCAGGGTCACATGAATGATCGCCTGATGGCCTGCCGGTGTCATCTTGGCCAGACGTTCGGCGGCCCAACCTGTGACATGCATCACCGGCTGACCTGTGCGCAGATTGCTGACCGCCATGTCTTTCCAGGCGATGCCCATGCGCAGCCCGGTTCCCAGCGCCTTGGAACAGGCTTCTTTTGCGGCCCAGCGTTTGGCATAGGTGCCCGCGACATCCCGGCGGCGTTCTGATTTACGTTGTTCAACCTCGGTAAACACCCGGTTGCGAAAGCGATCACCAAAACGGTCCAGCGTGCGCTGAATACGCTCGATATTAGCAAGATCCGTTCCGATGCCCAGGATCATGGCCCTACCCGTCCAGCCGGGCGGTCAGGATTTTCAGGCTGGCAAATCCAAAAAAGCCGGCAAAAACCAGCTCGAACCCGCGCTTCATCCGCAGGTAGGAGGCAACAACCCCCGGCGTGGAAAACAAAAAGGCGTAGCCAATAAAGACAACAATCGAGCCAGAGTAGAGAAAAGCAAACAGACCAAAGACCTCGGAGGGAGCCGATCCGGCGGGCAACACCAGGGAATAGATCGAGGCCCAGGACAGGATCGCTTTTGGGTTGGTCAGGTGAATCAGCGCGCCTTTGCTAAAGATCTGCCAATCACTGCCGCCATAGGCACGTTGCGCCATGGGGGATCCTGGTGACAGGGCAGATCGCAAGGATTTTATCGCCAGAAACAGCAGATATCCGGCGCCAAGGTAGCGCAGAACCTCAAAGGCCCAGACATTTGCCAGCATCAGCGCGCTAAGACCGGCTGCTGCAGCCAGCCCCCAACAGGCAGAACCAAACAGGATGCCAAGGGAAAACACCAGCCCGGCGCGACGTCCCGTGTTCATTGATGTGCCGGCAATCGAGAGCGTTGCCGGGCCGGGACTGCCCCCAGCCAGCAACCAGGCCAGCCAGAGTGCAACCCACTCAGGGCCGATCACCCCCGTGCCTCGTTCATCTTGTGGCGCATTTCCGCCAGAGCCGCAGGCAGGCCGACAAACATCGCCTCACCCATCAGAAAATGGCCTATATTCAGCTCTTTGACCTGCGGCAGGGCCGCGATGGGGCCGACGCTTTCATAGGTCAGGCCATGGCCCACATGCACCTCAAGACCCAGGTCGTGGGCATAACCCGCCATCTCGGTAATCTTGGCCAGTTCCGCGTCGCGCTCGGCCCAGCGGCCTTCGGCCCAGGCATCGGCATAGGCGCCGGCATGCAGCTCGATCACCGGGGCTCCGATACGGTGGCTGGCCTCGACCTGCGCCTTGTCAGCACCAATAAACATTGAAACCCGGCTGCCAGCCGCCCGCAGCGGCGCGATGTAGTCAGCCAGCGCGTTGTCGTTGCCCGCCACATCCAACCCGCCTTCGGTGGTGCGTTCTTCGCGCTTTTCCGGCACCAGGCAGACCGCATGCGGTTTGTGGCGCAGCGCGATGGCCTGCATCTCGAGGGTGGCGGCCATCTCGAAATTCAGCGGAATGCGCAGCGCCGCCATCAGCCCATCGATGTCGCTGTCGATGATGTGGCGGCGGTCTTCGCGCAGATGCGCGGTGATCCCGTCTGCTCCGGCATTCTGCGCCAGGATCGCGGCGCGCACCGGATCGGGATTGTCGCCACCACGGGCGTTGCGCACCGTGGCCACGTGGTCGATGTTCACACCCAACCGCAAAGCGTTCTGAGCCATGTCATTTGTCCTGAAATCAGTCTCTGTTGGCCTGAGACTAGACAGCGCATCGGTGAGGGCAACCCCCTGCGAGATCTGCAGCTGCTATTTTGCCTTGCGCACCCGCGGCAGCGTCAGCTTAGCTTTCAGCGTTTTGGCCTCGACGACCGGGGTTATTCCGGCGGCTTCCATCTCGGCGCGTTTCTTGATGGCGTCGAATTTGGCCTTGATGCGCGAGCGGCGATGCTGCTGATAGGCGCGGATCACCGGCAGGCTGACCATATAGCAAATGGTGGCCGTGATAACGCCCGGGACAATCCCGCCGACCAGATAGGGAAAAAACACCTCATCGTAAAACAGATGCAGCCCGTCCCAGTCAGCAGGTTGATCCCGGAACAGGGCAAAGAGGTTGTCTTTCAGATCCTTGCCCGCATCGATGAATTTACCCACCAGAGAGGTGTCCAGCTCTTCGTCAAACTCAGTGCCCAGCATCCAGTGCCCGGTTTGCAGGGCTGCAATACCAATCGGCACATAGGTCAGCGGGTTGCCAAAGAACGTACCACTAAGGGCGGCCAGGATATTGCCATTGATCAGACGTGCGATCAGGGCGGCCACAACAAAATGCATAGCGTAGAACGGCGTAAAGGTGGTGAATACCCCGGCCCAGACCCCGCGCGCGATGCGTTCTGGCGAATCGGGCAGACGACGCACCCGGTGCTTTACGTACAGAAACGCCCGTTTCCAGCCCCCACGGGGCCAGATGAAATCCGCAACCGCTCGAAAGAGCGGGCGTCTATCACGGCGCCTGAATACCAAAACCCTGCGTCCTTCCTAGTTCCAACCGAGCATTACCCCGAAATCAAGCGTGTCTCCGGCTTCTCCCGGAAACGCGAAACTTCGGCGACATCGCTCTCGGCCTCCAATGTCAGCATCAGGGAATGCAGCTGCTCTACATCCCTGAGTTCCACATTTATCATCAGCCGGTAAAAGTCTGGTTTCCGATCGGCAAATTCAAGGTCAGAGATATTGGCCTTTTTCTCGCCAATCAATGTGCAAATACGTCCCAGCACGCCGGCGTCATTGCCAATGGTCAGCCCAAGGGTCACGCCATAGGCCGCCGCATGGGTGCCGCTGTGCCAATGCACATCAACCCAGCGCTCGGGCTGGGTCTCAAATTCGCCCAATCGGTCGCAATCTGCTGCATGCACCACGACGCCGCGACCGCGGTAGGTGATGCCGATGATCCGCTCTCCCGGCAGCGGCTGACAACAGGGCGCACGCTCAAAGCTTTGGCCCGCCTCCAGACCAATCACAGCGCGCCGGGGCGAAACCAGATCGCCCTCTTGCGAGGTCAGTTCCGGGTAGACCGCCTGCACCACATCATGGGTCGTGAGCTCTGCGGCACCGAGGCTTGCCAGCAGCTCGTGCACGCTGCTGATGCGCAGCGCCCGCGCGGCTGTTTCAAGCGTTTTATCGGTGGCTTTACGGTTTACATGCTCAAAGGCAGAACGCGCAAGTTCGCGCCCCAGTTTGACAAATCGCGCCCGGTCCGCTTCGCGCAGGGCCCGGCGAATGGCGGTGCGGGCCTTGCCGGTGGTGGCGATTTCCAGCCAGCTCACCTGGGGGGTCTGGCCCTCGGCAGTGATCACCTCGACAGATTGGCCGTTGCGGATCCGCGTCCACAGTGGCACCCGGATTCCGTCGATTTTGGCCCCGACGCAGGCATGGCCAATCCGGGTGTGGATGGCATAGGCAAAATCAATTGGCGTCGCGCCTTTAGGCAGTTTGGTCACATCGCCTTTGGGTGTGAAGCAAAACACCTGATCGGAATACATCTCCAGTTTAACGGCCTCGAGGAACTCGTCGTGATCCTCCTCGGCGTCAAACTGTTCGGTGAGCGAGGCAATCCATTTGGCCGGGTCCACCGCAAAGGGGTTTTGCGTGCGCACACCATCGCGGTAGGACCAATGCGCCGCCACCCCGGTCTCAGCGACATCATGCATCTGGCGGGTGCGGATCTGCACCTCGACCCGCTTACCATCGCGCCCTGACACCGTGGTGTGAATCGAGCGATAGCCGTTGGATTTTGGCTGGCTGATGTAATCCTTAAAGCGCCCCGGAACCGCCCGCCAGCGTTGGTGGATTGCGCCCAAGGCGCGGTAGCTGTCCTCTTCACACAGGGTAATGACGCGAAACCCATAGATGTCTGAGAGCCGCGAAAACCCCTGATCTTTGGCCTGCATTTTGCGCCAGATCGAATAGGGTTTTTTGGCGCGGCCAAAGACCTCGGCCTCGATGCCGGCTTTTTCCAACTCGATGCGCATGTCGCCGGTGATGCGGTGAATCACATCGCCCGTCTCGCGCTGCAGGGTGACAAAGCGGCGGATGATCGACTGGCGCCCTTCGGGATTCAGCACCTTAAAGGCCAGATCTTCCAGCTCTTCAC
This sequence comes from Pseudophaeobacter sp., assembly GCA_034111985.1. Taxonomy (GTDB): domain Bacteria; phylum Pseudomonadota; class Alphaproteobacteria; order Rhodobacterales; family Rhodobacteraceae; genus Pseudophaeobacter. Next base: position 19,427 of record JAWUWF010000083.1, on the reverse strand, counting down.
GCATCCATTGCATCCCCATGCGACCGGCCAGCGGGGCATAGATATCCATGGTTTCACGGGCTTTTTGTGCCTGCTTTTCGGGGCGCATTGCCTTGATGGTGCGCATATTGTGCAGCCGGTCGGCCAGTTTGACCAGAATAACCCGCAGGTCCTTGGACATGGCCATAAACAGTTTACGGAAATTTTCTGCCTGTTTGGTCTCACGGCTGGAGAGCTGCAGATTGGTCAGCTTGGTAACGCCATCCACCAGCTCTGCCACCTCGGTGCCAAAGCGCGCGGCGACCTCCTCGTAGGAGGCCTTGGTGTCTTCGATGGTGTCATGCAAAAGCGCCGTGATGATGGTGGCATCATCCAAGTGCTGCTCTGTCAGAAGGGCTGCAACGGCCACGGGGTGCGTAAAATAGGACTCACCCGAGTACCGAAACTGCCCCTCATTCATCTCTTCGGCATAGGCGTAAGCCGCAGAGATTTTATCGGCGTTTGTCTTTGGGTTGTAGTTGCGGACCAGAGCAATCAGGTCTTCTGGTGAAATCATATCCAGTCCGCAGCCTCAGTTTGGGTAGTGCCGGTATCAGCCCTGCCCCTGGGCCTCCATGAGTGCGCGCAGCAGTTTTTCTTCTGACATATCGTCATCAGCAGGTTTGTCGTTCTCAGCGCCCATCAGCAAAGCCATCGAATCTTCTTCGGGCTCATCGACTTCGATCTGTGTCTGATTGTTCTCGATCAGACGCTCGCGCAGATCGTCAGCGCGCTGGGTCTCGTCAGCAATCTCGCGCAGCGAAACAACTGGGTTCTTGTCATTGTCACGCTCAACAGTGAGCGCCGCTCCAGCAGCGATTTCGCGGGCACGATGGGCCGCCAGCATCACCAGCTCAAAGCGGTTGGGTACTTTGTCTACGCAATCTTCAACCGTCACGCGGGCCATAGGCGACTCTCCAAAATCAATGTGGGTCCGGAAGGGCGACTTTTACGCTCAAATCTTTTTATTGACAAGCGCAGAAAGCGCCGCATTGCCCGGATTAAACCGGCAGGATGGCCTGCAGCTCTGTTTTTGGCATCTCAGCGCAGAGTTCAGCGGCGGTTTTGCCCAAAATTGGATGCACCCAATCCGGAAATACGTCGCATAGGGGCACCAGCACAAAGGCGCGGTCCTGTACTCTCGGGTGAGGGAGAATCAGCACGTCCGGAGTCTCGACCATTTGTTGCTCCAACGGCAAATCAAGCCAATGTTGATAACCGGCCCTGTCCGGCAACACCCACTCCCCCAAAGCAATAAGGTCCAGATCCAGCGTCCGCATCCCCCATCTTTGATCTCGGCGACGCGAAAACTTTTGCTCAACCCCATGCAAATGCTGCAGTAAATCTCCAGGGCTGAGATCGGTTTCCAACACCATTACAGCATTGATATAGTCCGGACCACTGCCCGCAGGAAAACTAGGGGTTTGAAAAAGTCGCGAAACTTGGCATGGTTCTCCCAATAGGAGAGTAACTTCCCTTATCGCACCCTCAAGGGTGTTTCGTGGCGACATCTCGCCGAAAGGCAAGTTGCCGCCCAGTGCAATGATCGCTTTTAGTCGGGAATTGGTCACTTTTGACCTCATTTAAGAAAAGCCGGATACTTGAAGCAGGTGCCAAAGTACTTACAATATGTCCACCCGTTTCGCCGCACGAAGTTCACTCACGGATTATTTGGCGCAATCGGATTTATCGGAAGGACACTTTAAAATGTTTTACAAAGACGAACGGCTTGCGCTGTTCATAGACGGTTCAAATCTCTACGCCGCTGCCAAGGCGCTGGGTTTTGATATCGACTACAAGCTTTTGCGGCAGGAATTCATGCGCCGTGGGAAGCTCTTGCGTGCCTTTTATTACACGGCCCTGCTGGAAAATGACGAGTATTCTCCTATCCGCCCGCTGGTCGACTGGCTGCACTACAATGGTTACACCATGGTGACCAAGCCCGCCAAAGAATACACCGACAGCATGGGACGCCGTAAAGTCAAAGGCAATATGGACATTGAGCTCGCTGTGGACGCCATGGAACTGGCCCCACGCGTCGATCACATTGTTCTGTTTTCAGGCGATGGCGATTTTCGTCCGCTGATCGCCAGCTTGCAGCGGCAAGGGGTGCGCGTCTCCGTGGTCTCGACCATTCGCAGCCAACCGCCAATGATCTCTGATGAGTTGCGCCGACAGGCTGACAATTTCATCGAGCTCGAAGAACTGAAGGATGTCATTGGTCGTCCGCCGCGCGAACACCCAGCCGAAGCCCGCTCTGTTTCTGCGGTTCCCGGCTAAGATCAAAACCGCGATCATTGGAGGCCCCCGAAGGCATTGCCGCATGTGTCTTCGGGCTTTCATTCAGGCGGCACTCTTGCGCCGCTGTATCGCACTGAAAAATCGAACTGGCTTCAAGGCGGGTTTCCACTCACGACCCGTCTTGAACCGCCCTGACCAGATCCCAGACACCTGCAGCACAATACCCGGAACGCCAAGCCAGCCCCACAGCGGATGGCTGACACTGTCGCCAGGCTCAGACAGCGTGTTTTTCCGACTGCCTAATGCCTATTTGGCCGCCTCTGTCAATTTGGCCACTGCCTGATGACCCGGCTTTCTAGCTGCCGGCTTTCAGCTGGCCCTTTTTCTGATGCCCCGCTTTGTGATGTCCCGGCGCGGCGGCCCATTGCTCTGTTTCTGTGATACCGCCAGTCGACGCTGCCAGCTGATGTCGAATTGCAGCCTCCAGCGCGGCGATGGTCACCGGTTTGGACACGTAGTCATCCATGCCGCCAGTCAGGCACTTCTCGGCCTCACCGTCCAGAGCATTTGCGGTCACTGCAATAATCGGCGTATGCCGCAGGTTTTGCTCCTGTTCGATCTGCCTGATCGCCCGCGTCAGCTCAAAACCATCCATCACCGGCATCTGACAATCCGTCAGGACCAGGTCAAAAGACCCTTTACTCCAGGCAGAAAGGCACTCGGCTCCGTCGCGTGTAACCGTCACGTCGCAGCCAAGTAAGGCCAGCTGGCTTTCGATCACGGCGCGATTGATCTCGTTGTCTTCGGCAACCAGAATACGGCCACGGGACTGATCTAACGAGGTCGGCGGTGTCGGCGGAGGCATATGGGCAGCACTGTCCTTTCTGCGACCACAGAGATTCGCCATGGCGTCCCAGAATTCACTTGGCAAAACCGGCCCCGACTGGACAATTGCCCAGCGCTTGGTTGCCCTCGAGGGCTGGGCCGAGCCGCCAGAGCCAAACTCCAAGACGTTCAATTCCGGCAATTCCTCGAGAATAAGTTTGCGACACCAATTATGCTGATGATCCTCCGGGTCTTCTGCAGGCAGGATGAAAATCGTGTCCCGGCCAGCCGAACGGGCGAGGGCCACAAACTCGTCCTGATTTGACACCCATTTCAGGTCACAGTCCGCTGCCAGCACATAGGAGGGCCAGGCACAGTCCTGCGACCGCCGCGGCATCATCGCAATCACTTGTATTCCGGCAAGTTTAGGGCCTTTGATGGGCCCTGAGGGCGCAATTACGGGCAAGCGCACAGAGAACACGCTGCCTTTGCCCAGAGCACTCTCGACGGTGATAATACCGTTCATTTTGGTGACCAGTTGCCGCACAATCGTCAGGCCAAGGCCGTTGCCCTTGATCATCCGCTTAGCCACGATGGCAGAGCGTTCAAACGGTGAGAAAATAGATCCCTGCACCTCGGGTTCAATTCCGATGCCGTTATCCTCGACCACAAAATCGATACAGCCCGGTTCGCTAATTTCGACACGCAGCCTGACTTTGCCAGCACTGCCTCCGACCGAGGGTTCTGAAAACTTGATCGCATTTCCCAGCAGGTTAAGCAGGATTTGCCGCAGGCGTCCCGCATCCCCTGTCAGCGTATCCGGCAGATCAGCCTGCACCGAAAGCGCCAGTTCCACCTGCATCTGACTGGCGTGCGGCCTTAGGGTAGCCATGGCCCCTTCGATCAGCGGCAACAAGCGCATCGGGGACTGAAACAGCTCCATCTTGCCCGCTTCGATGCGCGACACATCGAGGATGTCATCAATAATCCACAACAGCGAGGTCGAGGAATCCTGAATGGTGTGCAGGATGCGGCGTTGCTCGGGCGTAAGATCCGTTTTTTCAAGAACCTCAGCCATGCCAAGGACGCCGTTCATTGGGGTTCGGATTTCATGGCTCATCGCCGCGAGAAAATCGCTCTTGGCGCGGTTTGCTTTGCTTTCCTCCTCATGCGCCAGCAGCAGATCATCGCTATAACTCTCTGCCAGCTGACCAAAGGCCATCATTTCAACGATGAGAATGGCAAAGATCGTGACCAGCACCCCGCCTGACAGGTAGCTTTCAGGGATGCCGCCTGCCAGAATCATTGTGCCAAAAAAGTCATGCCCAAGAAAGCGGAACAGCACCCAGCTTCCCAGAATGATGCCGAGCAACGCGATAATCACGGGTTTTTCACGCCGCAGCGAGAAGGTCATAAAGGGCCCTCCCAACAGCACCGCAAAATACAGCTCTACATTGCTTGAGGGAGGCATCGTGAAGACAGAGCCCAGCACCGCCACCAGTCCTGTGGCGTACCACACCAGGCGCGCCGTCAGTTTGTATCTTGTCTGGATAAGCATATGCGCCGCAGCCGAGCCACCTACCGCAGTCGAGGCAATCGCCACCATGACAGGCTCGTTTACGACAAAACCGACCAGAGCCCACAACACCCCCAGAACCACAACCGCGTGGGAGGCGACGCTAACGGTTTTAAACCGGCGCTCCATGGTTACCCGATGGGCCTGGACCTGAAATTTGTCCCGACTGATCGTAAGCGACTTTTCACCCTGGCCCATTTCTTCAGACATGCAGCTTCTCTGTCCTTCTCTCTGGAAACGTGACCAGTTCTCAACCAAATACCGAAACACGCGCAGAATCGCCTGCGGTCCGGGAGCCGGATCACAAACAGTTTCAAAGAGAGAATGGAGAAGATCCGTTAACATTCCCCTTTCTGAATGAATTTTGTGAAAACCCCATAAAACAGCTCTATTAAACAGGCGCGTTGTGATCTCTTAGCCGGTGCGGTGCCTCAAGACGGGACTCATCCCGGCCAGCGCCGCCTCACAGACTGGACCTTGGCCCGGCAAAGCCTTACTTCTGCCCCCAAGGAGACGCCCATGACCAAATCTGCCCTCACCCTTTATCTGGCTGCGCCGCGCGGCTTTTGTGCCGGCGTTGATCGCGCCATCAAGATTGTTGAGCTGGCGCTGGAGAAATGGGGCGCGCCGGTCTATGTGCGCCACGAGATCGTGCACAACAAATATGTGGTGGACGGGCTGCGGGCCAAGGGCGCGATCTTTGTCGAAGAGCTGGATGAATGCCCTGAGGATCGCCCGGTGATCTTTTCCGCCCACGGGGTGCCAAAATCGGTGCCCGCCGCAGCTGAAGCACGCCAGATGGTCTATGTCGATGCCACCTGCCCGCTGGTCAGCAAGGTGCATATCGAGGCCCAGCGCCATGCCGAACAGGGGCTGCAGATGATCATGATCGGCCACAAGGGCCACCCTGAAACTGTCGGCACAATGGGGCAGCTGCCCGAGGGCGAAGTGATCCTGGTGGAAACCCCCGAAGATGTGGCACAGGTGCAGGTCCGCAACCCGAACCAGCTGGCCTATGTTACTCAGACCACGCTCTCGGTGGATGACACCAAGGGGATCGTTGCCGCGCTTGAAGCGCGTTTTCCGGCCATTGTCGGCCCGCACAAGGAAGACATCTGCTACGCCACCACCAACCGACAAGAAGCGGTCAAGGCCGTGGCCCCCAAATCTGATGCCTTGCTGGTTGTCGGCGCGCCAAACTCGTCAAACTCGCGCCGCCTGGTCGAGGTGGGCGCCAAGGCGGGCTGCAAATATGCGCAATTGGTTCAGCGGGCCGAAAACATCGACTGGCGCGCTTTGGAGGGGATCTCCTCGATTGCCATCACCGCTGGGGCCTCGGCCCCCGAGTTGCTGGTTAACGAGGTCATCGCCGCCTTCCGCGCTCGCTATGATGTCACCGTCGAGGTGGTCGAAACAGCCGTCGAGCGCGTCGAATTCAAAGTGCCGCGCGTGTTGCGCCAGGCCACTAGCTAAACTGGCCACTAACTAAACTGGCCAATAGCTAAACTGGCAGCCTGGCCCGGCCACACTGCGCTAAGCCTGCCAAGACAGCCTGTTTTTTACCACAGCCTGTTTACCACAGCCTGTTTACCCCTGTGCAGCATCCCCCTAGGCTGTGCCCGTTGCCCTGTTGCAGCCCCATAAAAACAGCGAGGCCCGGAATGAGTGACGCAGAAACCCTCCGCATTTATGATGACCGTGCCGCAGACTATGCGGCACAAAACCAGGACTATCTCAGCAATGACCCGAGGTTGATCGAGTTCATAACCGCCTGCCCAGCCGGAGGCCGGGTGCTGGATCTGGGCTGCGGCCCCGGTATATCGGCAGCGGTGATGGCCAAAGCCGGCCTGCACCCCGACGCCACCGATGCCTCGGCTGAGATGGTCGCCCTGGCGAATGCTTTGGCCGGTGTTACCGCCTGGCAGGCAACATTTGATGAGATCCAGGGCTTGGCAGTCTATGATGGGATTTGGGCCAATTTCTGCCTGTTGCATGCCCCGCGTGCCGCCATGCCCGGGCATCTGGCTGCAATAAAACGCGCGTTGAAACCACAGGGCGTCTTTTATATCGCCCTCAAGCTGGGTAAAGGCGAAGCCCGTGACGCTCTCGGGCGGCTCTATACCTACTATGAGGAAGACGATTTGAAAGATCTGCTCAAGACCGCCGGATTTACCGTGCTGAACTGTGCCTTTGGCAAAAGCGAAGGCCTGGATGGCGCCATGGCGCGCTGGATTTCGGTGGCCACACATGGCTGATCTTTATGCCTATACCGACGGCGCCTGTTCCGGCAATCCCGGCCCCGGCGGCTGGGGTGCTTTGCTGCAGGCCAAGGATGGCGCAAGCATCGTCAAGGAACGAGAGCTCAAAGGCGGTGAGGCCAATACCACCAACAACCGGATGGAGCTTTTGGCAGCAATCAATGCGCTGGAAAGCCTGGATCGCCCTTCGGCGTTGACCGTGGTCACCGACAGCAACTACGTCAAGAATGGCATCACCGGCTGGATCTTTGGCTGGAAGAAAAACGGCTGGAAGAACGCAGCCAAAAAGCCGGTGAAAAATGTTGAACTGTGGCAGCGTCTGGACGAGGCCCAAAGCCGCCATCAGGTTACCTGGGAATGGGTCAAGGGCCATGCAGGCCACCCCGAGAACGAGCGCGCCGACGAGCTGGCCCGTGCCGGCATGGCCCCGTTCAAAAAGGGCAAAGCCAGATCATGACTGCCGCGCCGGGACCCCGACCGGAATCCACAGGCCAGCAACAATGAGCTTTGTCACCCTGCTTGATTATGCCTCGGTTCTGGTCTTTGGCCTCTCTGGCGCGCTGGTCGCCAGCCGTGCCCAGCTGGATATTGTCGGCTTTGCCTTTATCTCGTGCCTGACGGCCGTGGGCGGCGGCACGGTGCGGGATCTGTTGTTGCACCGCGACCAGGTGTTCTGGGTGTCCGACCCCAATCACATCCTGCTGGCAAGTGCGGCGGCGGTTGTCGTGTTCTTCAGCGCGCATCTGGTCGAGAGCCGCATGCGCTGGGTGATCTGGCTCGACAGTTTTGCCCTCGCTATTGCGGTCTCTGCCGGCACCGGAGCCGCCATGGCGCTGGACAAGTCAGCTGCGATCGTGGTGCTGATGGGCATGACAACCGGCAGCCTGGGTGGGTTGATGCGCGATGTGGTGGTGGGTGAGGTGCCTTTGGTGCTGAAACAGGGTGAGCTCTATGTCACATGCGCCATGAGCGGCGCCATTGTTGCGGTCAGCGCTGTCGCCTTTGGCCTCAACTCAGGCTTGGCGCTGATCCTCTGCGCGGTGGTGTGCTGGGTATTGCGGGCGGGTTCTATCGCCTTTGGCTGGCACCTGCCGGTCTACAAAAGCCGCCCGCCGCGCAGCTAAAATCCTCTGTGCGCCTAGGTGGCCTACTCGCCCAGACCGCATCGCTGTGCACGCCTGTGGCCCGGCCCAGTATCCAGTGTCCTGCCTCAGCGCGGTCAGCGCTTGATATAGGTCTGCCAGAGCCAGATTAGCGCCAGCGCGCCAAGTACCGCGCCAACAAATCCGGCCGCGATGCCCATCACCGCAATCAGCGCCCGCAGCAAAAACCCACCAATCAGCGCCCCGGCAATGCCAATGGCAACTGTGGTGATAATATCAGACTCGATCCCCATCAGCCGCGTCGCGAGAAAGCCCGCTGCAGCACCTATGATGATCAGGAAAATTATGCTCATGGGTGTTCTCCGTTATCGTCGCCTGTTTAATGCCGCCTGTTTAACGCCGCCAGTGAAACGGCACGATGATCAGTGCCCCGATAGAAGACAGGATTGCATTCACGCCCGGAGAGGCAAAGCCAAGGCCAAACATAATGCGCACAAAGTAAAACAGAAAGGCGCCGCCCACACAGATGATGATCGAGGGCAGATAGCCGTTCTGGGTAAAGCCGCTTTTCTCTGAGGCATAGCCGGTGATCCCGGCAATCACCACGGTGCCCATCATGGTCAGAAACATCTTGGCCCTCCCGTCACTGCGGCGATGTCAGCTGTCGCCCCGTCTCAAGAGGGAAGCCCCGCCGAAACACTTCGCGATCCTGCGCGCCTTTGCCTGCCCTTTGCAAGCGCAACAGCTCTACCGCGCCATTTCCGCAGGCCTCAGTGCCACAGGCAACAGTCAGGCTGTCGCCGTCCAGAACCTCACCGGCAGTGCCCGCGCCGGTCGCCAGCTTTGACGCCAGTAGCTTCACCCGCTGGCCGTCGATCGAGACCCAGGCACCGGGAAAGGGTGAGAGGCCGCGGATTTTGCGATCCACCTCGACAGCCGACTGGCTCCAGTCGATTTCAGCCTCGCCCTTGTCGATCTTGGCGGCATAGGTGACCCCCTCAATGGGCTGCGCCTCGGGCGTCAGCCCGTCCAGGTGGCGCAGTGCTGTGACGATCAGCGAGGCCCCCATCTCAGACAAACGGTCGTGCAACTGATCGGTGGTTTCCTCATCTCCAATCGGGGTGCCCTCGCGCAACAGCACGGGGCCAGTGTCCAGCCCGGCCTCCATCTGCATGATGCAGATCCCGGTCTCAGCGTCGCCGGCCATGATGGCGCGGTGGATCGGTGCGGCGCCGCGCCAGCGCGGCAACAGGCTGGCGTGAATGTTAAGACAGCCGCGTTTGGGCGCGTCCAGCACCGCCTGTGGCAGGATCAGCCCATAGGCGACAACAACGGCAATATCCGCCTGCAGAGCCGCAAAGGCCTCTTGTTCAGCCGCAGCTTTCAGCGAGATCGGATGGCGCACCTCAAATCCCAGCTCGACTGCGCGGGCATGCACTGGCGTGGGACGGTCCTTTTTGCCACGCCCGGCGGGGCGTGGTGGCTGGCAATAGACGGCAGCGATCTCGTGACCTGCTGCGACCAGCGCATCCAGAACCGGCACCGAGAACTCCGGCGTTCCCATAAAGATAATCCGCATGTGCTGCTCCCCGGCCTAGCCGTTCAGTTTCTTGGATTTCTTGATCAGCATGTCGCGCTTCATCTTGCTAAGGTGATCAAAGTAGAGCTTGCCGTTCAGATGGTCGATCTGGTGTTGCACGCTGGTGGCCTCTACCCCGACAAAATCACGCTCTGTAATCTCGCCGGTCTCATCCATGTAGCGCACAGTGACGGCGCGCGGGCGTTTGATCTTGGCCGACACACCCGGCAGATTGGGGCTGGCTTCTTCGTGTTCGCGCAGCTGGGTCGAGGCATGCAGCACCTCGGGGTTGGCCATGCGCACGGCGCGACCGCGCGCCTTTGAGCCATCCACCACCGCAAGCCGCAGCAGGACACCAATCTGGTTGGCGCCAAGGCCGACGCCAGGCATCGCCTCCATGGTGTCGATCATATCCTGCCAGATGGCGCGGATCTCGTCGGTGATCTCGCTCACCTCGGCAGCCGGGGTGCGCAGGTGCTTATCGGGCCAGGGCAGGCAGGGGCGGGTTGTCATGTCTCGCTCTCCAATTGGCGGGCATAGGTGGCTTCGGCTTCGGCACGCACCTGAGGCGTGAGCCGGTCAAAGGTCACGAGCCCATCGAGATGGTCATATTCATGTTGAATGCACCGCGCGGCAAAGCCATCAAACGCGCCTTGCTGCCAGCATCGCTCTGCATCCTGCCACCGCAGCTCAACAGTGGTCGGGCGCAGCACCGGCGTCACCACGCCGGGGATCGACAGGCAGCCCTCGTCGCCGGGCTCTTGCAGATCGCCAAACGAGAGAATTTCGGGGTTGATCATGACAACCGGCGTTCCCGGACCTTCTTTCCAGGTGGCGTCCATCACAAACAACCGCTTCAGCACACCGATCTGTGGTGCCGCCAGCCCCCGACCGGGGGCTGCATACATAGTGGCAAACATATCGGTGATAAGGCCAGTCAGATCCTCGTCGCCCACCGGGGTGCAGCGTGTCGAGAGGCCCGCATCGGGCCATTGCAGGATGGGCAGCAGCGCCATCGCCCTCAGCCCCGCGCCTGTTCGCGTTTAAGTTTTTGCATCTTGCGCGTGATCATCTGCCGTTTGAGCGGTTTCAGGTAGTCGATGAAGAGCTTGCCTTCGAGATGGTCGATTTCATGCTGTACGCAGGTGGCCCAGAGGCCGTCAAAGGTCTCGCGTTGCAGATTGCCATCGCGGTTCAGCCACTCCACCTCGACCTCTTTGGGGCGGGTGACTTCGGCGTATTGCTCGGGGATCGACAGGCAGCCTTCCTCATAAACATTGGTTTCGTCCGAGGCGGCGAGGACTTTGGGATTGAACATCACCAGAGGTTTCGCCACCACGCCGTCTTCTTTTTCGCAATCCAGCACGATCAGACGTTCCAGCACGCCAATCTGCGGCGCGGCCAGACCGATGCCAGGAGCCGCATACATGGTTTCCAGCATATCGTCGGCCAGCAGACGCAGTTTATCCGAAAGATCCGTGACCGGGGCACAGATCTTTTTCAAACGGGGATCGGGATGGATCAGGATCGGGTGTTTCATAAGGGGTGATTTAGGCCATTGCCCGCAGCACTGCAACTGGCACTACACCTGTCAGTGCAACGGCCACTGCACTTGGCATTGCAACGCCTACTGCACGCACCGCCGCAAATGCTACGCGGGACACCGTGACACCCGAACCTCTGCCCATTTTTGCTGCGACTGCGGGACCTGTGGCGCCCAGTTACACAGATCCCCTTGCACATGTCGCATTTGCCGCTAGCTTCGCTGGCGAACAAGCGGAGTTTCCCTCATGGATTTTGATAGCATCATTGATCGTCGCGGCACCCATTGCATGAAATGGGACTTTATGGAGAGCCTCTATGGCGTCTCGCCCGACGACGGGCTGGCAATGTGGGTTGCCGATATGGATTTTGCCGTGCCGCCGATGGTCAGCGACCAAATGCGTGAAATGGCGGATCATGGCATCTATGGCTATGTGAACTGCGACACCGCCTACAAGGATGCGATCCGCTGGTGGATGCAAAACCGCCATGGCTGGACGGTTGAGGCGGATGCCATTTTCACCACCACAGGCCTCGTGAACGGCGTTGGCATGTGTCTGGACAGCTTTACCCAGCCCGGCGATGGCATCGTGCTGTTCAGCCCCGTCTACCACGCCTTTGCCAAGGTCATAAACAATGCCGGCCGCCAGGTGGTCGAATGCGAGATGATCAATCGCGATGGCCGCTATGAGATGGATATGGCGGCCTATGACGCGCAGATGACCGGTAATGAGAAAATGGTCATCCTGTGTTCGCCGCATAACCCCGGTGGCCGGGTCTGGACCCAGGCCGAGCTGCAGGCGGTGGCCGATTTTGCCAAACGGCACGATCTGATCCTGCTGTCGGATGAGATCCACCACGATCTGGTGTTCGATGGTGCGACCCATCTTCCGATGCAAAACGCAGTCCCTGAAATTACCGACCGGCTGCTGATGCTGACGGCCCCCTCCAAGACCTTCAACTTTGCCGGGCTACACACGGGCCAGGTGATCATCCCTGATCCGCATTTGCGCGAAAAATTCCGCCGCCGCATGCTGGCGCTGGCGCTGGCGGCCAACTCTGCCGGGCAATTGGCTACAGCTGCGGTCTACTCCCCAGAAGGCGCCAAATGGGCCGATGAGCTGGTGAGTTACATCGATGGCAACCGCAAGGTCTTTGATGCCGCCCTTGCCGATATTCCCGGTCTCAGCTCGATGCCCCTGCAGGCCACCTATCTGTCCTGGGTCGACTTCTCCGGCACCGGGATGAGCCGCGAGGAGTTCACCAAACGGGTGGAACAAGGCGCGGGCATTGCCGCCAATCACGGCACCACCTTTGGCACCGGCGGCGAGAGCTTTTTGCGGTTCAACATGGGCACCCAACGCAGCCGGGTGATTGAGGCCGCAGAACGCCTGGCCAAGGCCTTTGCCGACCTGCAGTAGCCACATGTTGCGCCGAGGTTTGAAAAGGATCGTGATCGGGGCCGTGGTGAAATCACGGCTCCGATCAGGTCCTCACAAATCTTCTGAGACGCAATTTTTCGAGACGCCCGCTGTAGGTATCAGATATGCAGGTATTCGCTGCGAAAAAATACACCCGCAGGCGTTTGGCCCGCGGTGAGTTGTTACGTTATGCGCGCGACAGCGCTGATGCATGGCCTGTCTGGTTTGACAGGCTCCGTTACAGGCGGCCCTCTGCGCCGTCATTGCCCAACAGACCAGCCGGTGCATCCGGGGCGCGGTAAAAATCAATCGGCGCGCTGTCAGCGGCGGCGGTGGAGCGTTTGAACTCATAGCGCATCTCGCCGCCCTCAGCCTCTGAGGCGATAATCAGACACTGCGACAAATGGCGCGACCCATCATAGAGATCCACCAGGCCGCGCAGCTGTGGCGCATTTTCTTCTTCCACCGAGAACCCGGTTTTCCAGGTCCGCAAGACCGGGCAAAACCCGCCATCCACAGCCACTCGCAGGCGGCTTTTCTTTTTCAATCCCGAAACACGCGCCGCGTCCAGCGCCTCTTGAACAGCTTTTGGAACATAGGTGGTCATGGCAGTGGCCCTTTTGGCAAGCAGTGGAACGATGAGAATCGCAGCAGTGTCGGCTTTCTAGCCTCCCCTCCAAGGTGCCCGACAAACAGATAAAATCAAGTGAACATTTTGAGACAGACCGCCGCAAAGCGGAGAGACGCGAAGATCGGCGCTGAGGTGTGCTGTGCAGAGATGCAGAGCCACTGCGCGACAACAAAGCTAGGCTGGGGACGCGTCTCCGCCTATCTAGCTGAGCAGCCACACATGTTGAGGAGAGGCACCCATGGGACTGCTGATTGACGGGGTCTGGAACGACCAATGGTACGATACCAAATCCACCGGCGGCGCATTTAAGCGCTCTGAGGCGCAGTTCCGCAATTGGGTGACCGCAGACGGCAGTGCAGGACCAACTGGCCAGGATGGTTTCAAGGCAGAGAGCGGCCGCTATCATCTTTATGTGTCGCTGGCCTGTCCCTGGGCCCACCGCACCCTGATCTTTCGCGCCCTCAAGGGCCTGGAGGATCACATTTCCATCTCGGTGGTGCACCCCGACATGCTGGGCGAAGGCTGGACCTTTGAGCGCGACTCCCATGGCGCCACTGGCGATGATCTGTTTGGCAGCAGCCACGCCTATCAGATCTATACCCGCGCAGATGCCAAATACACCGGCCGCGTCACGGTGCCGATCCTCTGGGACAAGAGCCGCGACACCATCGTATCCAACGAGAGCGCCGATATCATTCGCATGTTCAATTCCGCCTTTGACGCGGTGACCGGCAATGATCTGGATTTTTGGCCGGAAGAGCTGCGCGAACCCATTGAGGCCGTGAATGCGCGGATCTATGACGAGGTCAACAACGGCGTCTACAAATGTGGTTTTGCCACCAGTCAGGCCGCCTATGACGCTGCCGTGCAGCCGCTGTTTGCCGCGCTGGACTGGCTAGAGGATCTGTTGTCGCAGCACCGCTATCTGATGGGAGAGCAGCTGACCGAGGCCGATTGGCGGCTGTTCACCACCCTGGTGCGGTTTGACCCGGTGTATCACCTGCACTTCAAATGCAATCATAAGAGGATTGTCGACTACCCAAACCTCTGGGCCTATTGCCGCGAGCTGTACCAATATCCCGGCGTTGCGGCGACCATCGGGATGTCGCATATCGTGCGGCACTATCACTATAGTCACGACACCATAAATCCCTATCGCATCATACCGGTAAATCCCGATATAAACTGGACGGAACCGCATCGGCGCGGCTAGGTGTTCTTACAACATTGTACGCCATACTGCCGCTTGTAAAATCCGCACCAATAGATTGTGAAGCGTGCTTGCCTTATGAGCCACGCTGTTTCATACCAAAGTGACTGGGCGCAGGTTGCGCTGATGGAACTCTTGGGTCGGGGCCTTCTTTCATGTCGGCAAGTGCTGTTGAAAACCAAAATGACACGGGTGCCACCCAGATCGAAACGGGTGCCACCCAACGCGACCATGGCGGCAATCTGAGCGCCGCCATTCTGCGCTACGGCGGCAGCCGCGCAGATTGGATCGACCTCTCCACCGGCATCAACCCAACCCCCTACCCGCTGCCTGTTCTGGCTGCCTCGGACTGGGCCGAGCTGCCGGATACCGCCGCAAGTGCTGCGTTAATAGACGCCGCCCGCAGGTTCTGGAAGGTGCCAGAGGGGGCTGCCGTGCTGCCGGCCCCGGGGGCTTCGGCGCTGATTGCGCTGATACCTGGCCTCGCGGACCCGCGCTGGGTCAAGATCAAGACCCCCACCTACAATGAACATGCGGCTGCCTTTGCCAATCACGGCTGGTCCATTGCCGAAAGCGAGCCCGCAGAGGCCCGTGTTGCGGTGCACCCCAACAACCCGGACGGGCGCCTCTGGCAGGAAGACGAGTTGGCAGCGCCGCTCAGCATTATCGACGAGAGTTTCTGCGACACCTGCCCGGATCAAAGCCTCATCCACCTTGCCGCCAAGCCCGGCGTGATCGTTCTCAAAAGCTTTGGTAAGTTCTGGGGGCTGGCCGGCATGCGGCTGGGCTTTGCCATTGGCGATCCGGCACTGATCCAGCAGCTGAGCAATCTACAGGGCCCCTGGGCCGTCTCGGGACCGGCGCTCAAAACCGGATTGCAGGCGCTGCAGGATCAGGACTGGGCCCAGGCAACCCGTCAGAATTTAGCGCGTGACGCCCAGCGACTGGACCAGCTTGCCGCCGCCCGGGGGGTCAGGCTGGTGGGCGGCACCGACCTGTTTCGCCTCTATGAGGTGAGCGAAGCCGCCGCCTGGCAGGATCGGCTGGCGCATGCTCATATCTGGAGCCGCATCTTTCCATACTCCAAAACCTATCTCCGCCTCGGCCTGCCCCCGCAAGACGGCTGGGACCGGCTCGAAGCCGCCCTGTGAGTGCCGCCTGATGAACACCGCAGAAATCCTCGTGCTGGCCCTGCTGCTGGACGCTCTGTTGGGAGAGCCGGACTGGCTTTGGTCTCGCCTGCCCCACCCGGCGGTCCTAATGGGCAAATGCGTCTCCTGGCTGGAGATGCGCCTGAACAGCGGCAGCGCCAAACGCA
Source organism: Pseudophaeobacter sp. (assembly GCA_034111985.1). GTDB lineage: Bacteria > Pseudomonadota > Alphaproteobacteria > Rhodobacterales > Rhodobacteraceae > Pseudophaeobacter. The sequence continues at coordinate 3,705 of JAWUWF010000083.1, read as the reverse complement.
CCAAGGGCGTTGTCGCCACAGCCTGTCTGGTCGCCATCGGGCTGGGACTGGGTTGGCTTTTGTCGCTGTTTGGCCCCCTGATGGAACTGCTGGTCGCCGCGATCCTTTTAGCGCAGCGCTCGCTGGTCGAACATCTGCGCGCCGTGGCGCAGGGCCTGAGCCAATCACTGGTCCAGGGGCGCCGCACCGTGGCCATGATCGTCAGCCGCGACACCGACAATATGACTGGCCCGCAGGTCGCCCGCTCGGCGATCGAGAGCGGCTCTGAAAATATGTCAGATGGGGTTGTTGCCCCAGCCTTTTGGTTTCTGGTCGCGGGCCTACCCGGTCTGCTGGCGTATAAAATGATCAACACTGGCGACAGTATGATCGGCTATCTCAACGCGCGTTATGCGCAGTTCGGCTGGGCCACGGCGCGACTGGATGATCTGGTCAACCTGATCCCGGCCCGCCTCACCGGACTAATGATGGCCCTGGTGGGGGGCTGCCTGCGCGACTGGCCTGCCATCATCCGCGACGCCCGCAAGCATCGCTCTCCCAACGCCGGCTGGCCCGAATCGGCCATGGCCCGGGCTCTTGGGCTCTCGCTGGCCGGACCGCGGTCGTATGACGGCGAAATGCGGGATTTTCCCTGGGTGAATGAGGCCGGAGCCAAGGGCATTACCGGCCCTGCCATCCTGAGGTGTTGCGAGATTCTGTGGAAAACATGGGCGCTTGCTTTGGCGCTAACGGTTGCTATTGCGCTCATCTTTTAGCACATACGGTGTTTGAGAGTTTCCAGAAGGATTGCCCCCAATGCGCCTATTGCCCCTCACCCTTGCCGCCCTCTTGCTGCCGGGCGCGGTTTTTGCCCAATGCGGCGGCAGCTTTTCAGGCTTTGTAAACTCTTTGAAACAAGAGGCCGTCACCGCCGGCTATGACACTGCCACCGTCAATGGGTTTTTCAAAGGCGCGCAGCTAGACCCCAAGGTTCTGAAAGCCGACCGCGCCCAGGGGGTGTTTCAAAAACCTTTCATTGAATTCTCCCGCCGCCTGATCTCGCAAAACCGCATTGATCAAGGCCGGGCCATGGCGAAAAAATATGACAGCACCTTTCGCCGTATCGAGACGACCTATGGCATTGACCGGGGAGTTTTGCTGGCGTTCTGGGCCTTTGAGACAGACTACGGCGGCTTTCAGGGCGATTTTAACACCCGCAACGCGCTGATCACCCTGGCCCATGATTGCCGCCGCCCCGAACTGTTCCGCCCGCAGATCTTTGCCGCGCTGGAGCTGTACAAGCGGGGCAATTTTGACCCGGCCCGCACCACTGGGGCCTGGGCTGGCGAGATCGGCATGGTGCAGATGCTGCCGCGCGACATCATCGACAATGGCGTCGATGCCGACGGCGATGGCCAGGTCAGCCTCAAGACCTCCGCCCCGGATGCGCTGATGTCTGGAGCAAAAATGCTGTCACATCTGGGCTGGCAGGCGGGGCAGCCCTGGCTGCAAGAGGTCTCCATTCCGACCGACCTCGACCTGTCAAAATCAGGCACCCATACCAAACTTTCAGTCAAGGACTGGCAGCGCCTGGGTCTGCGCGCCAAAGAAGGTTCTTTGGAAGCCAGAAACGTGCAGACCTCGCTGCTCTTGCCGCAGGGGCACAGGGGGCCGGCCTTTCTCGCCTATCCAAACTTTGACGTCTATTTTGAGTGGAATCAAAGCTTTACCTATGTGCTGACGGCTGCCTATTTTGCCAATCGCCTGGGGGGCGCTGCCATCTATGACGCGGGCAAACCCGAACCGGGGCTGAGCGGTGCGCAGATGAAGAAATTGCAGCAAAAACTGCAAAGCCATGGCCATGATGTTGGTAAGGTAGATGGCATTCTTGGCGCCAAGACACGCACTGCGATCCAGAGCGAACAACAGCGTCTTGGCCTGCCAGCCGATGCCTGGCCAACCCCTGCTTTGCTCAAACGTCTCTAGCAGGGTATCGCCGTCAGGTCGCGATCCCCCTGTGGGGCTGTTCGCCTTGGCCGCCTTGCCAGACGAACACCAGGCGCACACCAGACGCACAAAGGGCATGAGTTTCCTCATGCCCGCCCAATCACCTGTGCCTATGCAGGCCTTTGCACCTAGATCAGAGAGCTGAGCAGCGGATTGACCGTCGGCTTTCTGATCAAGACCGCCAGCAGTGCTAGTTTTCGAACTCAATAGCCCCTTCAAAATCGGTCATACGGCGCGACCAGAGACTGACCATGGTGGCAAAATCATCGGCGCTCACGCCGTCCTTGCCCAGAAAGACATCCATTTCCAGTTTTGCGGCCCCATCGTCCGCCACATAGGCGCGAACCCAGCGCTTTTCCGCGTTAAAATCATTTATCGTTTTAAGCCGCACGCTGCCGCCCATTGCATAGCCTGAGTAGAACTGAATGGAATCACAATCCACGCCATTATCGCAGCCATAGTAAAAAACCGTAAACTCACTGCCATAGTAGGTGACGTTCAGTTGCGGGTCGCCAACATTGTCCTCCAGCACCTCAATCTCGGCGCCTTCGTCCAGAAAAAAGCCCTCAATACTGCTGGCAGTTCTTGCCGTCAGGGTCTCAGCTTGTCCGGCTACCGGGCTGATCGCAAGAGTTGCCGCTGCGATGAGTTTCGCTAGTTTCATAGTTTCCTCCAATAGGATTTTCTAACGCTGGCCTTGTTGTGCTGCGATCCTAATACAAAGCTATAAGCGGAAAAGATAAGGGGCCGTTTTCATCCGTTTTCCCCAAAAAATACCCCGAGGCAGGTCTTACATCGTAGCCCTAGGCCACTAGAGCTTCGGCCTTTTTCAGGTCAACCGACACAAGCTGGCTTACGCCCTTTTCCTGCATTGTAACGCCAAATAGCCGGTCCATCCGCGCCATTGTGACGGCGTGATGAGTGATGATCAAAAACCGTGTGTCGGTCTGGCGGCACATCTCATCCAGCAAGTCGCAGAACCGGGTCACATTGGCATCATCCAGTGGTGCGTCCACCTCGTCGAGCACACAGATCGGTGCCGGATTTGACAGGAAAACCGCAAAAATCAATGCCATAGCAGTAAGGGTCTGCTCTCCACCCGACAGCAGCGACAGGGTCGAAAGTTTCTTGCCCGGCGGCTGGCACATGATCTCAAGCCCGGCATCCAGCGGGTCATCGCTTTCGACCATCACCAGATTGGCCTCGCCGCCGCCAAACAGATGGGTAAAGAGATTGGCAAAACTGGCGTTCACCTCTTCAAAGGCGGTCAAAAGCCTCTCGCGCCCCTCACGGTTAAGACTGGCAATACCGCTGCGCAACGTCTTGATCGCCCCTTCCAGGTCGGATTTTTCCGAGACCAGCTCATCGTGTTCCGTCTGGATTTCGCGTGCATCTTCTTCGGCCCGCAGGTTCACGGCCCCCAGAGAATCGCGCTGGCGCTTGTGGCGGTTGACCTCGGCCTCCAGCTCTTCGGCCCCCGAAATCTCATCCGGGTTCACCGCAAGCTGCGTCAACAGGGCCCCCGGCGTGCAGTTTTGATCCTCGCTGATCCGTTCGGCGGCATGTGTCACCGTCTCGCGGGCGGCTTCGCACAGCGCTTCTGAACGTGCCCGCGCCTCGCGCGCCTCAGAGGCCAGACGTTCGGCGTCGCGTTCGATCTGTACCCTCTCGCGCAGCACCGCCTCTGCCGTGATCAGCGCCTCCGACGCCACAGTCCTG
>JAWUWF010000082.1:0-12502 GCA_034111985.1 Pseudophaeobacter sp. | reverse complement strand
TTGCTAGAAAATACTCCTGTTAGCGCACCCATTTGCAAACAACGTTTACCAAGGGGCCTTTGGCGAGAACGACGTTCCAAATTTCGAAGGTGATTTTGCTGTGACGGAGTTTTTCAACAGAATGGGCTGGGAGCCGCCGTTAGACGTGTTTTGCACCGACGGCAGGTCTGGCCGTTCGCGTCAATTGGGCCGATCCCTGCGAAGGGCCCAATTGACGCACTGTTGACCTCCATTGCCCTCTTGAGGCCATCACACCAGCGCGACGATGCCCTTTGGAGCCTCAATGTCAGAAATCCGACCCCGAAGCGACAAAACACCACGAACAGATCCATCCGTGGTCTCGACAACTCGGAAGCTCATTCCCTCGAATGGGCCAGCGTCCACACGAACCAGGTCGCCCTTATCTAACAATCGCACACGATCCTTATCCCGATCATTCATCATGTGATTTGCAAGAGCCGAGGCGCCACTTCGTTAAGAGCCAGCTAAGGTCATGAGGATTTTCGCCGTCTTGCAAAGATAGCTCAGAGGCTGACAGCGCGACCTGGCCATCGGGGCCGGGTTTGCAGATATTCAAAGACACGGCCCAGTGGGATATGTTTTGGACCGGTGGCGTGACGAAATGACACAATCCTTCTGGCAAAACATTTCGTTTCGGGTAGTTTGATCCTCTAGGGAGGATTTCTGAATGAAACTATTGAACTCATTGATGTCTGGCGCAGCTATGGCATTTGCACTTTCGCTCGCGGCACCTGTTGCTGCGCAGGATTGCCCGCGCGGCGACCTGGACAAGCAGTTTTGCGATGTTGATGGCGATCTGATTGCGGACACGCCCACAGATCCGGCGGATCAGGTTGACCCTGATACCTTGATCTTTGCTTATACCCCGGTTGAAGACCCTGCCGTCTACAAAGCTGCCTGGTCCGATTTCCTGACGCATCTGGAGGCCGAGACCGGCAAGTCTGTCGTGTTCTTCCCGGTGCAAAACAACGCAGCCCAGATCGAGGCCATGCGCTCTGGTCGGCTGCACATTGCGGGTTTCAATACCGGTTCCAACCCTCTGGCGGTCAACTGTGCAGGTTTTAACCCCTTCACAATCATGGCGTCCAAGGATGGCAACTTTGGCTATGAAATGGAAATTATCACCTATCCCGGCTCCGGCATCCAAAAGGTCGAGGACATCAAGGGCAAACAGCTTGCCTTCACCTCGCCGACCTCAAACTCTGGCTTCAAAGCGCCCAGTGCGATTTTGAAGGGTGATTTTGACATGCTGCCCGAGCGTGATTTTGAACCGGTCTATTCCGGCAAGCATGACAACTCGATCCTGGGTGTTGCCAACAAAGACTATATGGCGGCCTCGATCGCCAACTCGGTCAAAGCGCGGATGCTCAGCCGTGATGTGATCACAGCAGATCAGGTCAAGGTGATCTACAAGTCGCAAACCTTCCCGACCACGGGGTTTGGCACGGCGCATAATCTGAAACCAGAGCTGAAGGAAAGCATTCGCAATGCCTTCTTCAACTTTGACTGGGAAGGCTCCTCGCTTCAGGCCGAGTTTGAAAAGTCGAACGAGGGACAGTTCCTGCCCATGACCTATAAGGTCTTTTGGGACGTGATCCGCAAGATCGATACCGCCAATGGCGTGAGCTACTCCTGCGAGTAATCAAGACTGATTTGGCGGGTCTTTTGGCCCGCCTTTTCCAACAAAAATATTTGGGGTGGGGGTGTTTTCATGCTGCGGCTTGAGAAGCTTATAAAGACGTATAAAACGGGTGATCAGGCCCTGAAGGCGGTTGAGCTGGAGGTGCCAGAGGGGCAGGTTCTGGCCCTGATTGGACCTTCGGGCGCGGGTAAATCCACGCTGATCCGCTGCATTAACCGGCTGGTAGAGCCCACTGAGGGCAAGGTCTATCTGGGCGATGTTGAGTTGACTGGGCTTTCGCCCCGCGCATTGCGCCGCGAGCGTCGCCGCATGGGGATGATCTTTCAGGAATACGCGCTGGTCGAACGCCTGACCGTGATGGAGAATGTTCTGTCGGGTCGGTTGGGCTATGTCGGGTTCTGGCGCAGCTTCCTGCGGCGCTTTCCGCAGTCCGATGTCGACGAGGCCTTTCGCCTGCTGGACCGCGTTGGCCTTGCTCATATGGCGGACAAACGCGCCGATGAGCTGTCCGGTGGCCAGCGCCAGCGTGTCGGCATCTGCCGGGCCCTGATCCAGGATCCGGCGCTGTTGCTGGTGGACGAGCCCACAGCCTCGCTTGACCCGAAAACATCGCGCCAGATCATGCGGCTGATTTGTGAGCTCTGCAAAGAGCGCGGTCTGGCGGCGATTATCAATATTCACGACGTGGCTCTGGCACAGATGTTTGTGCAGCGTGTCATCGGCCTGCGCTTTGGCGCGGTCGAATTTGATGGTCCCCCCGAGGGGCTCACGCCCGAAGTTCTCACCACGATTTACGGTGAGGAAGACTGGGAAGCGACCATCGAAGCCGTCGATGAGGACGATGTCGAGGTCGCGTCATGAGCGCGCCTGTAACTGAGCTGGAGACCTTGATCGGTAAGCCATGGCGTAAGCCCTCCTTTGTCAAACAACCCTGGCTTAGGTGGACCCTTTTGTTGGGGTTTCTCGCCTATCTGATCGCCGCCTATATGACGATCGAGGTCAACTGGTCGCGGGTCTATGACGGGCTGGAACGTGGCAAAAAATTCGTGCTGGCCTTTACCAGCCCGGATTTCACCACCCGGTCGTCGGACATATATGAGGGCATGGTGGAGAGCATCATCATGACCATTGCCTCCTCGGTGGTGGGTATTGCCATCTCAATCCCGATTGCACTGGGCGCTGCGCGAAACATTGCCCCGCTGCCAGTCTATATCATTTGCCGCTCTATCATCGCGATTAGCCGTGCCTTGCAAGAGATCATCGTGGCGATCCTGCTGGTGGCGATTTTTGGCTTTGGCCCGCTTGCGGGTTTCCTGACGCTCAGCTTTGCTACCATTGGCTTTTTGTCCAAGCTGCTCGCCGAGGACATCGAGAGCATGGACAAAGTGCAGGCTGAGGCGATCAAAGCAACGGGTGCCAAGTGGACGCAGTGGATCAACTACGGGGTGCAGCCGCAGGTGATGCCGCGTCTGATCGGGTTGAGCATCTATCGTCTTGATATCAACTTTCGCGAAAGCGCGATCCTGGGACTGGTGGGGGCAGGCGGCATTGGCGCCACGCTCAACACGTCCTTTGATCGCTATGAATATGACACGGCTGCGGCGATCCTGCTGATCATCATCGTGATCGTTATGGCGCTGGAATACCTGTCCGGCGTGATCAGGGCGAGGGTGCAGTAATGCCAGTACAAGATTTGAAAGGCCAAAAGATCTGGCAGCGTCGCACGGGGCGTGAAAGCCTAGGGCACTGGGTCATCTGGCTGATTGGTGTGGCGATCTTTGCCTATTGCTGGCAGCAGATTTCCGCCTCAACCACCTGGTTCTTTGTCTGGGACGCGCCGCGTATTGCCAATGACATCTGGACCCGGGCAACACCGCCGCGCTGGGAGTACATTTCCCAGCTGGGCAAACCGATTTGGGACACGCTGAACATTGCGACCCTGGGCACGATTATTTCATTGCTGCTGGCGGTGCCGGTGGCCTTTTTGGCGGCCCGCAACACGACGCCATCGCGTGTCTTTGTGCGGCCTATTGCACTGCTGATCATCGTGTCGACCCGGTCGATCAACTCTCTGATCTGGGCGCTGCTGCTGATTGCTATTATCGGCCCCGGTGTGTTTGCCGGTGTTATCGCGATTGCCATCCGCTCTATCGGGTTTTGTGCCAAACTGCTGTATGAAGCCATCGAAGAAATCGACCAGACACAGGTCGAGGCGATCACGGCCACGGGCGCGTCCCGCTGGCAGGTGATGGCCTATGGTATCGTGCCGCAGATCCTGCCTGCCTTTGCCGGTATTGCCGTGTTCCGCTGGGATATCAACATCCGCGAAAGCACGGTTCTGGGCCTGGTGGGCGCGGGTGGTATCGGGTTGCAGCTGTCCTCATCGCTGAATGTTCTGGCCTGGCCCCAGGTCTCGCTGATCCTTTTGGTTATCCTTGCGGCCGTGGTTATCTCGGAATGGGTGTCTGCCAAGGTGCGCGGAGCGATCATTTGAACGCGGATGAGGCTTTTGCCGCTTACGAGCGCGTGCGCCACCGCCTGCCATCTGTGACGTCAGGGGCAGCTTGCCAAAGGCTTGCGAACCTTGATGCTCTGGCTGATGAAATTGACGTGTTTTTGCTGGACGCCTTTGGCGTGCTCAATATTGGCGACACGGCAATTTCTGGCGTGCCAGAGCGGATCGCGGGTCTGCAAAAGGCCGGCAAGCGGGTCCTGGTTGTGTCAAACGCAGCCGGGTTTCCGCATGGCTTGCTGATGGAGAAATACGCGCGCCTCGGCTATGATTTTGCGCCTGAGGATGTGATCACCAGCCGCAAAGCTACCCTGCAGGCCCTGCACAGGGCGCCGCCGATGAAATGGGGGCTGATGGCGACCGAAAGCCTTGGCCGCGGCGACATCGAGGCGTTTGATATGGAGTATTTGGCCGAGGATGCCGCGGCCTATAAGGCGGTTGATGGGTTTGTAATGCTTGGCAGTGCGGTCTGGACGGAAACACGCCAGTCCCTTCTGGAGGCGTCCTTGCGGGATAATCCCCGGCCTGTCTATGTCGGCAATCCCGACATCGTCGCCCCCCGTGAAGAGGGGTTTTCGATAGAGCCTGGACACTACAGCCACCGCCTAGCGGATGCGACGGGGATTGAGCCGCAATTTTTTGGTAAGCCCTTTGGCAATATCTTCGATCTGGCTTTGGCACAGCTGCAGGACGTGGATCTTGCGCGCACCGTGATGGTTGGAGACAGCCTGCACACGGATATTCTGGGTGGCCAGGCGGCGGGCGTGAAAACGGCACTTATCTCTGACTATGGGTTCTTTGCGGGCAAGGACGTGGCAGGGCCGATCTCGGTCTCTGGCATTCAGCCTGACTATATTTTGCAGCGGCCCTGAGGGGGCGCTGCAGGAGCCTAAGCCGGACATGTGGTTGCCCGCGAGGAGGGTCGAAGGCGGTAAAGGAAATCTCAATTCTGTCTGGGTAACATGCAGGCTCTCTGCGGATTCAGACAGAAGGCTGATATGAGCAAATCCAGAAGGTTTCTAACCCTCACATCGTTGAGCATGGCGTATTTTGCGATGCCCCTTGTACCCCTCGGTGCGGCAGAACAGTTTTCCATCGTGAATGAGGGCTTTTTCAAACAGGGTGCAACTGCCACGCAGCCGATGCTGGTGCGCCATGCCCCCGCGTCTGTGTTGGAGGCCGTGCCTGTGTCTCAGGGGCTAGAGGCCGAAATGGAAGCGGTGCAGACCAGTCTTGCCAGTCTTTTCACCGGTCGCAGTGGCACCAGCTTGTTTCGGGCGATGCCGCGTGGGGTGGCCAAGGGGGCGGTGCAAAAGCTGATGCAACTGATTGCCAGCGCCGAGGCAGGCAGCGCGCAGTATGATGCGGTGCAATATGCCGCCACGATCAAACCTGGCAAACGCCCTACGGCCATGACTCTGGGCGAGGTCTATGACTGGATTGCACGTACTCCGGGGCAACAGCACGCCATCGGGCGGTATCAATTCATCCCGGCGACCCTGCGGCGGCTGGCAAAACATGTTGGGGCCAAACGAGGCGAGCGTTTCTCACCGGCCTTGCAGGACCGCTTGGCGCATCAACTGCTGGAAGAGGCAGGGCTGAGTGCGGTGATGGCGCAGGAGATGGATCGCAAGGACTTTATGCATAACCTGGCCAAGATCTGGGCCGGTCTGCCCACCGCCAGTGGCAGGTCTTATTATCACGGCCTGGCCGGCAACCGCGCCGTGCTGAGCTGGGAGCGGTTTGAGACGGAAATGGCACGGATCTTTCCCAGTTGAGGTCAAAATTCCGTATGGGCTCTTCTGATTAATGACCCTGCCTGCGGCGAGAAAGCACCTGATTATGTGGCTGGCAGTGCTTTGGCATAGATCCGGTGCATCACCAGCGCGGTCAGATACATCGGCACCTGATAACAGCCGAGAAAGATCAGCAGCGGGTCAGTGGTGCTGGCAGGCAGGGCGATGAGGAACAGCGCAAAGTTGCGATTGCCGGCCACCACGGCTGTGGGCACGGCGAGAGTGTTTGCGCCGCGCCACATGAGCCATCGAAAGCAGGCGTATTGCAATCCGAAATTGCCGATCAATGCCACTGCCATCCATTGCGCCACCAGCCAGGGCGCGCTGTTTAGCGCCGGGCCAAGGGCGGCCATCAGGCCAATTACAATCACCGCCAGCGCCAGAATTGTCACCCCGTCCACCGCAATAGCGGCGCTCTCTTTTAGATTGCGGGCCAGCCAGTGACGGCAGGCAAAGGCGAGGGTAACGGTGACCGCAATGGTTGCTGTCAGGCGGAGCGATGCCGCAAGAACCTGCTTTAGGTCGCCAAGTTCGGGCAACAACAGCAGGACCGGCAGAACGGTCAGGGGCATCAGCGCGGTACCAAGGATCATCAGACGAAACGCGGGCTCAGGCGCATGGCCCAGCAGCAGGGTGATATTTGGCCCGCCGGTCAACGAGGGCGCCGAGAGCATCAGGATAATTGCAACCGCCAAAGGCGTGGCAAGCAGCCCAAGCCCGTAAAAACACCCCAGCGCCAGCAGCGGCAGTGCCATCTGCAAGATAACAACGGCCTTGAGGCTGGAAATACCATCGCGCAGCCCGCCGAGTGCGCGCGGCGCGCCAATGCGAAAGGCGGTGAGAAACAACAGCCCGGCCACCATTTCCGGTAGCCAGGGTTTCAGGGAGGCCGCCAGCTGTGGCAGGGCAAACCCTGCCAGCAATCCCAAAACCATTGCCGCCCGTCCATGACGGGCGACAAGGCTCAGCAAGGCGATCATGCGGACATCTCTATCCGCCTGATCTATCCACCTGAGGGCCCGCTGCGCAGGTTGTTGGGCAACCAGGTGGCAAGTTCGGGCCAGGCGACCAGAATGACCACCATCAACAGCATCAGCCCCACCATGGGAATGGCGGTCTTGGCGATATAGGAAATCTCATGGCGGGTCATGCTTTGCAGTACAAAGAGATTAAACCCGATTGGCGGCGTCACCTGTGCCATCTCGACCACCACGACGATGAAGATACCAAACCAGATCACATCAATGCCAGCCTGGCGGATCATCGGCTCAACAATGGCCATGGTCAGAACCACCGAGGAAATCCCGTCCAGGAACATGCCCAGCACCACGTAAAACAGGGTCAGGGCAATGATCAGCACCAAAGGTGACAGGTTCATCTGATCAATCCAGGCCGCAAGCGCGCGGGGCAGACCGGTAAAGCCCATGGCCAGCGACAGAAATGACGCCCCCATCAGGATCAGCGCAATCATCGCCGAGGTGCGGGTTGCCCCCATCAGGGACTCGCGAAAGGTCAACCAGTCTAGCGAGCCCTGAAACAGCGCCAGTGTCAGCGCGCCCAACACGCCAACGGCAGCGGCTTCGGTGGCGGTCGCAAGGCCGAGATACATGGAGCCAATCACAACGGTCACCAACATCAGAACCGGGATCAAAAAGCGGCTCTCAGACAGCATCTCACCAAAGGACATCGCGGGTTCTGGTTCCGGGCGCTGATCCTTGGCCAAGAAGTGCCAGCCCATGATATAGGCCATGAACAGGCTGGCGAGCACCAACCCCGGAAAGATGCCGGCCATAAACAGCTTGGTAATCGATTCATTGATCGACACGCCGTAGACGATCAGCGTCAGCGAGGGCGGGATCATCAGCCCCAGCGTGGCCGCACCCGCCAGGGTGCCCACGATCATATATTCCGGATAGCCGCGTTTGCGCAGCTCGGGGATCGACATCTTGCCCACCGTGGTCAGCGTTGCTGCCGAGGAGCCTGATACGGCGGCAAAAATAGTACAGCCGGCGATATTGGTGTGCAAAAGCCCTCCGGGCAGCCAGCGCATCCAGGGCGCCAGGCCGCGGAACATGTCCTGCGACAGGCGGGTTCGATAGAGGATCTCTCCCATCCAGATGAACAGCGGCAGCGCTGTCAGCGTCCAGCTCGAGGCCCCGGTCCAGATGGTGGTGATCATGGCGTCCCCGGCGGGCCGGGTGGTGAACAGCTCCATGCCAAACCAGGCGACGCCCATCAGCGCCAGACCAATCCAGACCGAACTGCCCAGCAGGGCAAACAGCACAAAGACAAAAATCAGGGTTGTATAAATCTCGCCCATTATTCCACGGCCTCCGAAGTAATGCTGGCCCTGCGGGTGATCAGCAGACGGCAAAGATAATCCCACAGCGCCAGCGCCAGCAGCACCGTGCCAATCGACATCGGTAATTGCGGCAGCCAGACCGGCGTGTAGACCCAGTCGGACCCGGTTTCAGCCCAGAGCTTGCCCCACTCAGCGGGGGCGGTGGCAAACATGGCGAAAAACGACAACAGCCATTCCGGGGTGAAATCCTGCCCCTGGGTGCGATCATTGAGAACTTCGGACATGATGTTGGTTTTGATGGCAAAACGGGCAAAATAGGTGGCTGTGATTGCGGCGATCCACATGGCAAAACCATCCAGCCACAGGCCAAAACGGTGCCCCATATTGAGGAAGATCGACACCCGGATATGCGCGCCGCGCGTCAGCGCATGGGCCAGCGCCAAAAAGGATGTCGCAGCCATAGCGTAGCCTGCATATTCGGTTGATCCGGGAAAGGTCAAGCTGCTCCAGCGGGCGACCATTTGCGCCACGATGAGCAGCAGGATGGTCACCATAAAGACCGAGGCCATAACGCCGGAAAAAAGATAAACCCGGTCCAGCAGGCGTTGCAGGGGCTGCAGCGCGCGGCCCAAAGGCTCTGGGGCGACAAGGCAGGCCAGTGCCAAAATGGTGGGTAATACAAAAAGCCACGCCCAGAGCGGCAGGCCCAGAAAAGGTTGCCAGTCACGCATAGGCCATCCCCCGAGAAGTGTGGAAAAAAGACGGCCCCCACCAGAAAGAGCAGGAGCCGCCAGCTGAGTGATTGGGATCAGTTTGCGTTATAGGCGTCCAGAATGGCTTTGCCGTCATCGCCCGCAGCTTCGAGCCAGTCAGCGGTCATCTTGGTGCCGATTTCCTGCAGTTCTGCCAGGAACTCGGGGCCGGCATCGGTCACTTCCATGCCGTTGCCAGAGAGCTGCTCAAAATACCAGTTGGCCAGCTCCTCGGATTTGGCGGAACAGGCGGCACCGGTTTCATCAGCGGCTTTTTGCACCTGGCCCTGGGTCTCGGCGCTCAGGCCTTCCCAGACCTGCTTGTTCACCATGACATAGTTGCGCGGCAACCAGGCATTGACCTTGTAGTAATGGCTCAGATGCTCCCAGACTTTGCGGTCATAGCCGGTGGAGCCAGAGGAGATAAAGGCTTCGGCCACGCCGGTTGCCAGCGCCTGGCTCAGCTCGGCGGCTTCGACTTGGACCGGGATCATGCCCAGCTTTTCGGCGAAGGTGGCAGTGGCCGTGTTGTAGCTGCGGAATTTGATGCCCTGGGTGTCACCCGAGGAGGTGACTTCTTTGTTGAAATAGAAGCCCTGACCCGGCCAGGGGCAGGTATAGAGCGCCACAAGGTTAAGGTCAGACAGCTGGCCGTTCACCCGGTCTTTGGCGGCGTGCCACAGTTTTTCATTGTCGGCATAGGTGGTTGCAACAAAGGGCAGGTTGTCCCAGCCCAGAAGCGGCGCCTCATTGGCATGGGCAGACATGAAGCGCTCGCCAATTGGGGCTTGTCCGGTCTGGACCGCACGTTTGATCTCGCCGCCTTTGAAGAGAGAGCCACCGGCATGCACGGTGATGTCGATATCGCCGCCAGTATAGTCGCGCACCTTATCAGCAAACACCACGCCCATTTCGGAATGGAAGTTGGTCGCGGCATAGGCCATGGGCATATCCCAGCCTTCTGCCGAAGCGGTGGTGGCCGCAAGCGCCAGTGCCGAGGCGGTAAAGGCCATTTTGATGGATGTATTGGCAGTCATGATAGTCTCCCTGGAGTTTGGTTTTTTGTTGTTTTTGAGTGTGTCGGTTAGTGCGGTGTTTTTGGCGTCTTCAGGCGAACCGGTCGGGCTCGAATGGGCGCATATCTAGGTTCATCGGCTGGCCGGTGATCAGGCTCGCGACCATTCTGCCGGTTTTTGCGCCACCTGTCAGGCCAATATGATGATGGCCAAAGGCAGTGTAGACGCCTGTTTTCCCTACCTCGCCAATCAGCGGCAGGCTGTCTGATGGCGCTGGGCGAAACCCGAGCCATTCTTCTTCTTCTGCCGCCTGCATCTGCGGAAAGGTTTCTGCGATGGTGCGGCGCAACAGGGCCAGAGGCGCTTTGGAAGGCGGCGCGTCCAAGCCGCCAAATTCGACCACACCTGCGCAGCGTAGCCCCTGATCCATTGGAGTCGCTACGAATTTTCCGGCCGCCACCATCATCGGATAGCGGGGACGGATCGTCGGGTTTTTAAAGACGATATGGTAGCCGCGTTCGGCCTCTAGCGGCACCTTCAACCCCAGTTTATCCATCAGGGGTTTGGACCAGATGCCGGCAGAGATGACGGCCTGATCGCAGCTAAAGCGTCCCTGATTGGTTTCCACGGCAGAGATGCGCCCGCCAGAGAGGTCAAAACCCTTCACCTCGGCCTGAATGAATTTGCCGCCCATCTCGACCAGCAGCTTGACCAGATCCTTGACGTAGTTGGCGGGGTTCAGGATGAAACCGTGGTTTTTGTTTATTGCCAAAAGAGTGGTGTTGGAGCCCAGGATTGGCTCATGCTCCTGCACGGCGGCGCCTTCAATGATTTCGGGCACAAACCCGGCCTCGCGGCGCAACTCCCAGACATAGGAATCGGCCTCAAAGGCCGCACGGTCTTTATAGGCAAAGTTGTAGTCGCTCTCCTGGATCCATTTTGCCGCCGGGGTGCCCGCGGTCAGCGCCTGATGCTGCTCAACACTGTCGCCGACGATATGGGTGAGCGATTTTGCGATGCGGCGGGTGTCGCTGTCATTGGCGTGTGAGAGATATTTCACCAGCCAGGGCAAAAGCCTGGGGCTGTAGCCCCAGCGCATAAACAGCGGGAATTTGGGATCCAGCAGGTATTTCGGCCCTTTTGGGATCAGGCCGGGCGCGGTCACCGGAACCATGGCACAGCTGGCGAGAATACAGCCATTGCCATAAGAGGCCCCCATGCCGGGCTCTCCCTTATCGATCAAAGTGACCTCATGGCCTGCGCGCTTCAGCCAGAGCGCAGTTGCGGCGCCGACAATGCCAGCTCCGACGACAATAGTGTGCTGCGGGCTCATCTGCAGAGGCCTCGCCTGCCACGGTAAAAGGATGTGTTTGTCACAAAGGTCCCCGTCATGCTTTTTGGAAACCATGCCCATCGTTCGGTATCATTTCAAATACAAACTTCGATGCACTCCATAATAATAAATGATATGCTCAGGTATGAACCTTCGTTTTAGACAGCTACAGGCCTTTCATGCGGTCATTGAGACCGGAACCGTCACCGGTGCGGCGGCGCTGTTGGGGGTGTCGCAGCCAGCTGTGTCGAATCTTTTGTACCAGTTTGAGCGTCAGACCCGTTTTAAATTGTTTGAGCGGGACAAGGGCCGGCTGCGCGCGACACCTGAGGCGAATCTTCTGTTTCGAGAAATTGATACGGTGGTGCGCGGGTTTGATCATGTGACCCAGGCGGTGATTGATCTGCAAAACAAACAGGCAGGACAGTTGCAGGTGGCCTCGCAGCATTCGATGTCCTTTGGGTTTATGCCGAAACTGATTGCCCGCTTTGCCCGGGATCGCCCGGATATGTCGATCTCCTTTCAGTCGCAGTATTCTTCGAAAATTCAGGAATGGGTGATGTCGGGACTGTTTGAGATCGGCATTTGCGAAACACCGCTGCTGCATGACGGGTTGCAGGCGCATCCGATCAGGGTGGAGACCCGTGTGGCTCTGCCCGAAGGCAGCCCGCTGGCGCGCCATGAGGTGCTGACGCCGGAGCTTCTGGAGGGAACGCCGTTTCTGGTTATGGGGCCGGATCACATGACGCATCGGCGTACTCGTGAAGCGTTTTCACAAGCGGGTATTCCGTTGAAGACGCGGGTGCATGCACAGCTGTTTAAAAACCTGCTGAGCTTTGTGAAAGAGGGCATGGGGGTGGCAATTCTGGACCCCTTTGTGCTGGATTTTGACCGTGAAGGCGGCTTTATCACCCGGCCGTTTCGGCCACAGATCCTGATGGAGATGGCGGTGATTACCTCGACCTCGCGGCCCTTGTCTTCGATCGGGCAGGAATTCCTGGCGCTGCTCAAGCAGGAGTTAGAGCCCTATTGCATCACTTGAACCTGGGGGGGGGCGAAAGGAGGCGCTCCCGCGCGGATTAAGGCAATCTCAGATTGCCCGGATCCCCTTGGGCCTGGGGCGGCGCG
>JAWUWF010000081.1:0-24255 GCA_034111985.1 Pseudophaeobacter sp. | reverse complement strand
GGCTGTCAGTGCCGCCCAAAAAGAAGACAGACCCGCCTCACGTGCACTAAAAACTGCCCGATGAGAGGCGATTCTGAACCGCAGCCACAAGTCAACTTATGAGTGTTCGGTAAAAACTACCACAGCCGCCTTTCATGCCTGTTTGCCATCAATCAGCCGCCTTCTCAGTGGTTAAGTCACAGATCCCACCACGGCAAGCGCCGCATCCTGCGCGGTTCAATCAAAGTTACGTGACGTCCCTCATTGCCGTCGAGCGATCACGCAAACCAAGTGCGCGACCCACTTTGTCCCAAACCTGAATCCTCTTGCCAGACCAAATGCCCCCGGGCCTTTGGATCGGGAAAAGCCGCCCTGTGGCTGACTGCCCTCCCCAATAACGCCCTAATAAACATATGTAATACTAGATCGCAGACCTGACCGCAGCGACCACGGACCGCGCATTTCCTGCACCATATTTTCCAAGCCGAACACAGGCCGAAAACTCTGTGCACGCGACCTGTGGGAGGTAGTCCGGGAAAAAACACGCCATACTGCCCTTGTCACCAGACCGGCATTGACCGCATAGAACACTGCGGTTTTGACAGTTTCAGATCCGAGTTCGCCGTGCAGATTGATATCGTTAAAAATTAATAAAAAATTTACAGTTACATGTAAAAGCTGTTTTTAACTTTCAAAAAACCCTCAGAACCCGGCTCTCAGTCGGCGAAAAATGGTCAGGCAACTTGATGCAGTCAACAGAAATCACCTTCGACAACTTTGGCGAGACAGGTAGTCTTTTTACGGCACTTATGCGGGCGCGGTATCATCATTTCATCGAAACACTTGGATGGGATCTTCCCAATATCCGCGGCCTTGAATTCGACCAATACGACACCCCAGAGAGCGTTTACTGCACCATCCATGAGGGATCGACCGTCCATGGGGGGCTGAGAGTAACGCCAACAACTGCCAATAGCATCGCCGCAAGCTACATGCTGCGCGATGCACAGCTTGGCCTGCTGCCAGACCTGCCCTCGGATATTCTCGACGCGCCTGCACCACAGGATCCCCGCATCTGGGAGGTCAGCAGGGTTTTTGTCGCAGACACTCTAAGCAGCAGAGAACGCATGCGCGTCAGAGGTGAAATTGGGTTAAACCTCGCCCGGCTGGCCCAGAAATGGCACATTGACTCATACCTTTGCCTCACCTCGGTGACGGCCGGACTGCTCATGCGCAGAACCGGGTTGACGACCTCTCCGGCCGGCCCTCGCGTCGAAGTCGGCGGTGAAACCTGTCAAGCTTATCACCTCAAGGTGGACGCAAAGAGTGTGCGTAGCTATGCCGCATAATAAAACGGCTCCATGCCAAATCTTGCAACCTCGAATGGATCTGACAACGGCACTGGCGCAGTTCCGGCCTACCTAACAGGCGAGATCTCTTGCGTCATCGCAACAGTCACCGCTGGCGGTGCCTAAAAAATCGCGAAGGGTCCGTTTCCATCCGCGCTGACCGGGCTGTTCCGGGAAAATCCCAAACAAGGGCACCAGAGCGGCATTTTCGTACGACACCCGCCTGATGCAGCCCCCCCTGCGTCTCGGTGTTGCAGCCCGCATTCGACACCCGCTGCACCCACGGACATGTAGACACTCCATCGCCACCGATGACTACATGTCTAGATAGATTTCCAAAAAACTTCACGATGTAACTGGGGATTTTGCTCGCGGCCTTGAGATCCGTTCCCGGCCCCCTATTTGGCCTGTTCACTCTTAAAACCCATGTATTTTCGTGGGTTACAGCTGTCAAATGACACTCTAATGAGGCCTATTCATCTTTCAGTTTAAGAGCACCTGTTTTGGAATTTTATGCGGCCCACGGCGCTCATCCAATGGTGGATTTTCATGGAGTGATTACTGATGGCCGACACCGACATTTTGGGAACAAACCGCGCTGATAAGTTAGTTCTGGGTGATGATGCTTACGACTTTTCGGCTTTGAGTGGGAACATCAAGATTGTCGGTGGCAACGGCAACAACCATATTTCAGCTGGGGATGGCAATAGTTCGCTCTCCCTGGGGGATGGCCCCGCGTTTGTTGAGCTCAGGGATGGCAAAAACAGTATCACCATTGGCGAGGGTGACATCAGCATCCAAACAGGCAACGGCGACACAGGTTCCGCAACCGTCAATCTGACGGTGACAGGCGAAGGCCGCAGGCCGTGACCTGCAGAGTACTTTTAGGCTGCTCAGCGCGCCAACCGATATCTTCTGAGGCCGGGTAGGACTATTCTTGACAAAACTTGTAAGGAAAAATATGGGTCTCTCTCATACCTTTTCATCGTAGCAAGGTGTTGCAGGGCCATCTGCCGTCTCGACACCCAGCCAAACCACTCAACAGCTGTCCAGGACCCGTCCTTTTGCAGCCCATTGGAGCAGTTTGGTGCACCAAAGACTTGTTGCAATCGCCTCCGTTCTTCGGCCGCGGCATACGCCCGCTGGAGAAGGACGTCCCCTGAGCCTCATGCTGGTTTCTGTGCTTTTTGCCCTCTCTTTTGCGCCATTGTCCCATGCGTCTTCAGATGGCTTTCCGGTGACAATCGAACATAAATACGGGCAAACCACAGTCGCGGAAAAACCGCGCCGCATTGTCTCTCTGAGCTTTATTGGCCATGATTTTTTGCTCGCGCTGCAAGAGCCCCCCCACGCGCTGCGCAAATGGTTTGGATCCCACCCCTACGGCATCTGGCCCTGGGCCGAAGAGGCTCTGGGGGACGCGCAGCCTATTGTTATGCAGGGTGAGATTGATATCGAACGTATCGCCCTCATGGAACCGGACCTGATCGTTGGTCAATGGTCGGGCATGAGCGAGCGCGAATATCGTCTGCTCGCAAGGATTGCCCCAACCATTTCGCCGCAGCCCGGTGTTGGTGACTACGGGACATCCTGGCAAGACATGCTGCGCGTACTGGGGCTGGCAACCGGCAAACAGCAGCTGGCACAACAGATCACCTCGCGGATTGAGGCGCGGTTTACAAGCATACGTGCGGCACATCCCGACTGGCAGGGTGCCAGTTCAGTCATGGTCTGGGCCGGGCGAACCGGCGCCTACACAGAGCGCGACATACGCGGACAATTCCTCAAAGCCCTTGGATTTAAAGTACCAGAGGCAGTTAACAGCCGAGGAACCCTGAACAATTTCTACGTCCTGATCCCAGCAGAAGAGACCGATGCAATTGATGTCGACGCGCTTATCTGGCTCGATGCAGGCGGCTCTATCAGTCGGCTGGCCCGCTTGCCGCTGCGCCCGACCATGCGGGTCTATTCCGAAGGCCGTGAGATCTACTCGGACATGCAGCTCTCCTCCGCCTTGTCCCATTCCAGCCCGCTGAGCCTGGACTATGCTCTGGACCGGCTTGTGCCCATGCTTGAGGCCGCCATGGATGGCGACCCTGCCACGCCGGTGCCGGGAATGGCCGAGGTTGGTCTTTTGCCGGAGCAGTTTTGATGAGCCTCGTGTCAGCCTCACCGGCCTTTGTCGCCTCAGCCCGGGCCCCGCGCCATGTCTGGCTGCTGCTCGCCTGCCTTGCGCTGACCGTGCTGTCTGGTCTGTCATTGCGGTTTGGGCTGCGTCCCATCGGCTGGGACGAAATCTGGACCAGTTTTGCGACCTATGATGCGGACAATGCACACCACATCGTCATCCGGGACATGCGCCTGCCCAGATTGCTTGGCGCCTGGCTTGCCGGAGCAGCGCTCGCCACCTCTGGGGCCTTGATCCAGGGGCTCACCAGAAACCCGCTGGCGGACCCGGGACTGCTGGGGGTGAACGGTGGCGCCTCTCTGGGCGTAATCCTGTGCATCTTTCTGTTGGGGATCAGTGACCCGGCTGCCTTTGTCTGGGTCGCACTGGGTGGCGGTTTGCTCAGCGCCATGCTGGTCTTTTTCCTCTCCGGCGGAGGCCAGTCAACTCCGCTGCGGTTGATCCTTGCTGGCGCCGCCTTGAGTGCTCTGTTTCTGGGCCTCGGGCGCAGCCTGCTGCTGATCAGTCAGCAAAGCCTGGATGTCTATCGATTCTGGGTACTTGGCGGTTTGGATGGCATCGAGCTGCAGACCCTTTCGGCCCTTTTGCCGTTCTTTGGTGTCGGCGCGCTGCTGGCATTGATCACCTCATTCAACCTCAACGCCATGATGCTGGGAGAAGACGCCGCGCGGGGCCTTGGCCTGCGCGTGGGTCTCACCCGTATTCTGGCCATTCTGGCCATCGTCTCGCTCTGTGGTGCCACGGTATCTATGGCCGGCCCCATCGCCTTTATCGGGCTGATCGTCCCGCATATGGCGCGGCGCTTCTCGGGGGCGGATATGCGCTGGTGCGTTTTGTTCTCAGCCCTGCTGGGTGCCTGCCTGCTGATCTGCGCCGACCTTCTTGGTCGCCTGCCGCTCTTTGGTGGCAATATGCAGGCCGGCGTCATGGCAGCCCTCATCGGTGGCCCTGTCCTTGTCTGGCTGATCCGCCGCACCCAAGGCCAATTGCAATGAGCTGGCCCCTTCGCCTGCCCTTTTTGTCGCTCTCTTTGTCATTTCGCGCCACAATCGTTGGCCTGCTCCTTTTGGCCATTGTTCTAACCTGCAGCCTTTTGGCCCTGAGCCTGGGAAGCTATCCGATCCCGGCGGCGCAGTTTGTGCCCATCCTGTTTGGCTCTGGTTCTGACATCGAAGGCATGATCCTGCGCGATCATCGCCTGCCGCGGATCCTGACCGCCCTTGGGGCCGGCGCAAGCTTTGGCCTGTCGGGCGCCATGTTTCAGACCATGATGCGCAATCCCCTCGCCTCGCCGGATGTGATCGGCTTTAACGCTGGCGCCAGTTGTGGTGCCCTGGTCGCCATTATTTTCACCGGGGGCAATGTATTGTTTGGCGCCCTGCTCGGCGCTGTGCTGACGGCCTGTCTGGTTGTTGGTCTGGCCTGGAACAAGGGGCTGCAGCCCTCGCGTCTGATCCTGATCGGCATCGGCATTGGCTTTGCCTGCGCGGCCTTTGCGGATCTGCTGCTCAGCCGGACTGATGCCCGCACAGCTGCGGATATGGCCAATTGGCTGGTCGGCACCCTGAACGCGCGCGACTGGAGCGACGTCAAAATTGTCTGGACAGGGGTGCTGATTTTGAGCCCGGCCATTTTCTGGCTGCACTTCCCGCTGGCGCGACTGTCGCTGTCTGACGATCTGGCAAGTGGCCTGGGGCTGGGCCTGTCGCCTTTGCGTCTGATCATCACCGGGCTCGGCATCATTCTGGCCGCCCTTGCAGTCTGCACCGCCGGGCCGCTGCCCTTTGTGGCCTTTGCCGCAGGACCTATCGCGCGCAGCCTGCTCCCCAGTGGCAAACCGATCCTGTTGGGCGCTGCGGCCATCGGAGCCCTGGTGGTACTGGGCGCAGATACTGCCGCTCGCATGGTTCCCCTCATTCAACTGCCTGCTGGTGTCTTCACCGCGCTCATCGGCGGGCCGGTGATGGTCTGGCTGCTTCTGGTTCAGTTTCGCAAAGGAAAGCTCTGAATGACACCTTCTGCCCGCCTGCGTGCCGAGGCCCTCTCGGTTTCTTTTGCGCAAACCCAGATCCTGAACGATCTGACAATCGACATACCTGCAGGCGAAATTACCGTCATCGTGGGTCCAAATGCCTGTGGCAAATCAACCTTCCTCAGGTCGCTGGCCCGGCTGCAAAAACCCTCTGGCGGTCAGGTGTTTCTGGATGGCAAAAGCATTCACCAACAACCCAGCCGCTCTGTCGCGCAGCAACTGGCAATCTTGCCGCAATCACCCTCCGCCCCCGAAGGGCTGACGGTGTTTGATCTGGTGACCCGTGGCCGCACGCCGCATCAGTCCGCCCTCCGGCAGTGGTCACTGCAGGACAAAAGCGCGGTTGAGCAAGCTCTCGATCTCACGGGTATGGGGCATCACGCCAACCGACGCCTGGAGTCGCTGTCCGGTGGACAACGTCAACGGGCCTGGATCGCCATGGCGCTGGCGCAAGAGACCGATATCCTGCTTCTGGATGAGCCGACAACCTACCTCGACCTGCCGCATCAGATAGAGCTGTTGTCGCTGATCACCAGCCTGAACCAAAAGACGGGACAAACCGTAGCAATGGTTCTGCACGACATAAATCTCGCCGCCCGGTTTGCCAGCCACATGATTGCTTTGCGGGCAGGCGACGTCTTTGTCAAAGGCTCCCCCGCCAGAGTAGTGACGCGCCAAAACATGGAGCAGGTCTTTGGCCTCAGCTGCCAGATCATTGCCGACCCGGTGCACGGCACCCCCCATGTCATCCCTGAATAGGACAGCAGCATGTCGATAAACCCAAGCTTTCCCATCGAGGCCTTCGCAACCCTGGCCGACAGCTCATTTGACGCGCTGCGTCAGGCCCTGGCGCAGCAGGCCCGCGAGCATGAATTACAGATCCAGGAGGACACTGATGAGGCCCTGTGCATCGAAGTCGCCTCATTCGGCCAAATCAGAATAACCCCGCTGCAGAATGGCATTTCTGTCCATATCTCAGCCGCGCTTCCGGACCGGCTGTTTATGCTGAAAGACGGCTTTAGCGAAAACCTTGCGCACCTGTTTCCAGATGCAGCAAAGGCGCTGCGCTGGTCAGATAGCGCGACACAGACGAGCCTGCCGCCCAACCTGCATTTCACCACCGTGCAGTCTATCACCCCCATAGGTGCGGCCTTTCTTCGGGTGCGTGTAAAGGGCGAAGATCTAAGCAGTTTTCAGGACGATGCCATTCACTTTCGTCTGGTTCTGCCGCCAGCCGGAACAAGGGACCCCGTCTGGCCCAGCCTGTCAGAAAACGGAACAACGGTTTGGCCCAAAGGCGAAAATGCCCTGCATCGCCCGGTTTACACCACCCGCTGGATTGACCATGCGGCAGGACTGATGGATTTCGACATTTTTCTGCACGATGGCGGCCGCGCGACCGATTGGGTCCGCAATGCTTCGGTGGGCGATGTTCTGGCCATAGCCGGGCCAGGCGGCGGCGGCATCCCGCAGGTGTCGCACATTCTGCTCTTTGCCGATGAAACCGCCTTTCCGGCGGCGGCGCGTATTCTTGCAAACCTTCCGGCGGACAGTCAGGGACAGGCAACCCTGGTCGCGGCCCAAGGCGAGGCCTGTGGCTATCCCGTCAGCGCCCCACAGGGCGTACAGGTCAGCTGGCTCAGCCGGCATGAGGCCGCTGACCTTGCTGAGCGCGCCCTGTCAGCCCGCGCAGCCAAGCCAGATCATTTCTTTTGGTTCGCAAGCGAGAAAAGCGATGTGACGCCTGTGCGACAGGCCATCAAAGCCAACGCCCCCGCGCAGGGAACGAGCTATATCGCCGCCTACTGGAGCAAGCCATGACCCTACGTGCCCCCCTCTCTCTCGTCCTGCTGCTTGCGGCCAGCTCTATCGCCTCGGCGCAGGAGGCTGTGCAAGAGTCAGCGCAACAGAATGACCAGTTGCAAAGGCCTGCGGCCGCAACCGTACAGGCTGCACCCAAGCTCGCAGCGCCGGTTCTGGACAGCACCGGCACCAGCCTCGCCGCTCCTGCCGCGACCGAGGCCCTGACCCCGGATGTCCCGGCGCTCTCCGCCCCGGCGGTGCCCGCTGTCACCCCTGCCCCCCAGTCCCTGAATGTTGCCGAAACCGCAGAACAAATTGCGGCCGCGTCATCCGCGTCGGATGTCGCAGATGCAACAGAGGCCGTGGAACTCCCCCCCGTGCAGCCGCTCACCCGACAGGAAGAGCTGAAACTGATGGCGGTTGAAACCTCACAAAAGGCGCTAAAGTTTTTACGCGACGGCGGGCCGTCTATCTGGGCCATTGCAGCGCTTTCCGTGATCACTCTGACGCTCATCTTGTGGAAAATATGGCGGTTGGCACTGATCGGCGCCTGGTCCCGTGGCAAAGCCAGCAAAGCTGTCGCCGCCTATGAAGCAGGCAAGCCGGACGCAGCCCTCGCCGTCGTCCAGGGACGTATGGGCATTCGCTCAAAAGTGGTCACTGCAGGTCTGATTGCCCTGCGCAGCCTGCCTGAGGCACGCGCCCGTGAGGAAACCGCCCGGGTGGCAAAAAAGCATCTGGCTCAGGCGGGAACTGGATTGGGAGCGCTTGAACTCATTGCTACAATCGCGCCGCTGCTGGGGCTATTGGGCACCGTTCTGGGCATGATCGCCGCCTTTCAGGCCCTGCAACAGGCGGGCTCAAAGGCTGATCTGGCCCTGCTCGCGGGCGGCATTTGGGAGGCGCTGCTGACCACGGCTGCCGGTATGGCGGTGGCAATCCCGGCCTCAGCGGCGCTGACCTGGTTTGAATCCGTCATCACCCGCATTCGCCAGGACATCGAAGACAGCGCCACCCGCCTGTTTGTGGCGGAAACCCCGGCCAAATTGCAAATGGCGGCCGAGTGAGACTATGCAATTCAGCGATGTTCAAAAGCCCCGGCGCAAGCCCAGCCTGACGCCCATGATCGATGTGGTCTTCTTGCTGCTGGTCTTCTTTATGCTGGCCTCTCGTTTTGGCACAGAAGCAGTGCTGGAGCTGCCGCTGGCGGGACGAGGTGGCGCCTATACTGGTCCGCCAAGGTTGGTAGATATCGGCCCCGAAACCCTGAGCGTCAATAGTCAGCCAACACAGGATCTGGCGGCCAGTCTTGCGCCCTTGATGGAGACGCCCGGTGATCTGGTCATTTTGCGCGGAGCCGATGGCGCCGACCTGCAGCGCATCACAGATGTAACCCAAACCCTGCGCAACGCAGGCTTTTCTGCCTTTGTGCTGGTGGAGTGAGCTAAGCTATGGATCTTTCCCCGCCCCACCGCCGGCCCCGCGCTGAATCCATCGTGCCCATGATCAACGTGGTCTTTTTGTTGCTGATCTTCTTTCTGATGACATCGCACCTGGCCCAGCCGGAACCTTTTGAGGTCACGCCGCCCAATTCTGATCTGGAGGCCGAAGCCAAAGCTGACCAGACCCTCTATATCGACGCAACAGGCAAATTGCATTTTGACGGTGTCGAGGGTGAGGCCGCGCTGGCAAAGCTGGCCGCCAGCAGCGCCGACGCCCCAGTGGTGGTGCTGCGCGCTAATGCCAGGCTTGAGGCCAAAACCCTGGCAGGCATTTTGACGAAACTGGCGGCGGCCGGGCTAAGCCGCGCAGAATTGGTGGTACGCCCAGAATGAAACGTACTGCGGAATTCATGCTCTTTGCCGGTCTTGCGGCCTTTATCCATGTCAGCCTGTTTGCCACGGCGCCACAATCGGGGGTTCAGTCCAGCGGTGCTGGCGGCGAGGCGCGGGTCTCCATCGAGGCGGCCAGTGCCAGTGTTGCGGAAATGGTAAAAGCCTGGGAACGTCCTACGCCGCCGGTGCCGATGAAAAACCCGGATCTGGCAGAGCCTCTGACACCCCCAAACACGCCGCAAATGCCGCAGTTTGATCTGGCTGAGGCGCCACGTGTTGCTGTTCTGGTGGCACTGACAGAGCCTGAGCTCACACAGGTTGTGGAGGTTGACACAGCGCCGCCGCCACCTCCTCCACCGCCGCCAGAGCCGGAACCAGAGCCCGAACCCAAACCCGATCCGAAACCGGTTGAAAAACCTGCGCCCAAGCCGCCGGTCGCCAAGACCTCGCAACAAAACTCTGCTGGTCGCGCCGCACAACGGGCAGCGGGATCCGGTGGTGGTGCAGAGGCGGGGGTCGCAGGCGGTGCCAGCGCGGCCACAGCATCAGCTGGTCAAAGGGCAAAGCTGCAGTCGATCTGGGGCGCAAAGATCCGATCGCGCATAGAACGCCGCAAGCGGTATCCCTCGGGCCAGCGCGGCAAAGGCCGGGTTGTGCTGCGCATTACGGTTGCTGCCAATGGCCAGCTGGTCAATTACCGCATTGGCAAATCCTCTGGCACCGCGGCGTTTGATCAGGCCGCCCTCAAAGCCGTGAGCCGGGCAGGAAAGTTCCCATCCGCCCCAAAACAGCTGGGCAGCAAGCAGTTCACCTTCAATCTCCCGATGAGCTTTTCCCGCTAAGGCTTAACCCTTACCAGCCCCTGCGCAACCTGCGTGATATCAATCTGTCGCTGGATCGCAACCAGCCCGGATGCGTCACCACGTTGCATGTGAGGGAGAAGGTGGGCAAGCGCGCAGAACACTGTGAACCCCCTGCCCTGCCACAACGGCAGGGCCAGTTTGCCTTGCCGTCCTGACGGTCAGGTCATGTGCCTTGGCCTAGCTCTGAAAGCGTGGCCATGTGAAGGGAAGAGAGGCCGTGTGCGACAAAGCCTGTTTGAGAAATATTGACCCTGCGCCTCTGTCACAAGAGGCACAGGGTCATCGTTTGCGCAGCCAGACCGTCTATCGTCAGCGCAATGCTGTCAGGAACCGGTCTTCGCCCGAGCGTGGCCTAGAACGTTGACGTCAGGGTCAAAGCAACATTGCGGCCCTCACCAAAGAAGCAGGCACCGGACTGACAGGTGCTCACGTAGCGCTCATTGGTGAGGTTACGCACATTGAGAGCAACCATCCAGTTGTCCTTGCCATAGGATACAGCCGCGTCATACAGCGTGTAAGAGGGCGTGAGATAGGTATCGCTGCCGCCCCAGGCTTCGCCGTTGTAGCGCACACCTGCGCCCAGCTTCCAGCCAACCAAGGCGCCGTCCTGAGGCGCGTAGTTTACCCAAAGCGAGGCCGCATTTTGCGGCACCTGTCCAATGTTGTCGCCATCCGCATCCACGGTATCGAGATAGGTGTAGGCTGCATTGATCGACACGTCGCCAAAACGGTGAAAGGCTTCAAATTCAAAGCCCTTTGAGCTGGCCTCGCCGGTTTGAAGCTGGAAGCCCGGGTTTGCCCCATCCGCAACTGTCATGTTTGATTTTGTCAGATCAAATGCAGATGCCGTCAGCAAAGTATCTGTGCCAACGGGCTGATATTTAACACCAATCTCAATCTGCTCGCCTTGGGTTGGCTCAAAAGGCTTGCCGTTGACATCCGCACCGATGACATCCTGACGGAAGCTCTCGGCGTAGCTCAGATAGGGCGCAAGCCCATTGTCAAAGCGATAGAGCACGGCGGCATTTCCGGTCCAGGCCCCATCCTGGGCGGCAACAGTGGTCGCCCCAAAACTGCCATTGCTGGAGCCGGTTTCAATGTCGCCATAGCGCAGCCCGAGATCAACAATCAGACGGTCCTGAAACACCGCCCGGTTTTGCACATAGACGCCCCACTCAGTGATGGTATTGCCATCGGTGTCGGCGACCGTAATCGGATTGTAGCCGGCATAGCTTGGGCTGAACGGATCAATCGGGGCCACCTGCGCGCCATAGCCAATATCGCTGTCATAATAGCCCTGGCTGTAGCTGGCGCCAATAATTGTGCGCATCTCAATGCCGCCAAGCCCG
This sequence comes from Pseudophaeobacter sp., assembly GCA_034111985.1. Classification (GTDB taxonomy): domain Bacteria; phylum Pseudomonadota; class Alphaproteobacteria; order Rhodobacterales; family Rhodobacteraceae; genus Pseudophaeobacter. Next base: position 12,857 of record JAWUWF010000081.1, on the reverse strand, counting down.
TATTGAGCCGTCGCATAGCTGTCCAGCCCCCAGGTTTTTAGCTCATTTTCTGCCCGGTAGAACGTCCGGTTGATGGTGCCATCCGGATTGTAGCGCCCGTTGCCAAAGTTATCATAGGCCCACCAGGCGTGCTGATACACAGACTCGCCTTCCAGGTAGCGGGCACTGGCATTGACGCTCCAGGTCGCATTAAAGCGATGCTTGAACATAGCGGTGATTGCGCGTTGCTCGGTTTCAAAGGTGTCAAACCCAGGTTCGCCAATAAAAACATCACTGTCGAGATAATCACCGTTGCCAAACCCGGTGGCTGGCAACAGCGTGCCATAGATCGAAGCAAAGGGGATCAACGGCGTGCCGTCGTTCTTCTGGTAGTTTGCCAGAAGCGTCAGCTCGGTGTCAGAGCTGGGGCGCCAGGTCAGTGAGGGCGCCAGCGCAATGGCATCATCGTTGGAATAATTCATAGGCCCGTCAGACTCGCGAAGAAGCCCGACAAACCGATAGCGCAGGGTGCCCTGCTCATTCAGATCACCACTGACATCTCCGGCCAGCTGTTTGCGCGCGTTAGAACCCGCCTGCACCTGGATCATGTTGTCAGACTGCTGCGCGGAAGTCTTTGAGGTGGTATTGACCACTCCGCCAACAGATCCGCTGCCATAGAGCCCAGAGGCCGGGCCTCTGAGAACTTCGACAGAGTTGAGCAGGAACGGCTCTGGTTTGGTGTCATTATAGTAGCCATAGCGGGAGGCCAGGCCATCATGCAGGGTCGAGGGAGAAAACCCGCGGATCAGCGACCAGTCAGAGCGGCCATCCTGGCCCCATTGACCGCCAACGACACCAGCAGAGTATTGCAGCGCCTGCTCGACGTTCTGGGCACCGCGTTCAGCGATTTGCTGCGCTGTGATCACGTCTACAGACCGTGGCGTTGCCACAATCGCATCACCTGTCTTGGCAACTGTTCCACTCTGCAGAGAAACACTGGTGCCAAAAAAGGCTTCCTCGGTCTCACCTGACACATTGATTTCTTGAAGCTCGACAACCTGTGCAATGGCAGGCGTCGCCGCCATCAGGGCCAAAATTGAAACAGTCGTTCGTCGCAGAAGCATAACCTATCTCCACCTATCTTGAGGTTATAGTTTTGCCTGACTTTTCGCTGAGTATAGAGGCGCTATGAACTACAGGTCAAGAGGCCTGAGGTTGCGTCCTATATCTGTTGCCATATTGTCATAAATTTTGACCGACTCAGAGCACTGACAAGCCATCCTCAAACGCTCTCAATTGTCTGAATCGTACACTCCGCACGCAAGACGGGTTCGCTTCCGGCGCAGACAAACAAAATGGGCGAAAGGGGAGTTTCCCTTTCGCCCATTTTCACCTCAGCCAGATATTCAGCCAGGTATCAGGCCCTATTGTGCCAGGCTCGGCAGGTAGAGCACGATAGCCGGGAAGGCCACCAACAGGGCGATTGTCACACCGTCCGCGATGAAAAAGGGCATCACGCCGCGGAAAACATCCTGCACGCTCAGATCATCGCGCACGCCAGCCACCACAAAACAGTTGAGGCCAATGGGCGGCGTGATCAGGCAGAACTCCGCCATTTTCACCACCAGAATACCAAACCAGATGGCACACATCGGCCCTGACATGCCAAAGGCACTGTCCACTGCGGCAACGCTTTCGCCGCCATTCAGCGCCATCACCGCCGGATAGACCACAGGCAGGGTCAACAGCAGCATGCCAATGGCATCCATGAACATCCCAAGCACCGCATAGGCCAGCAGAATGCAGATCAGGATCACCATCGGCGACATCTCAAGGCTGGTGATCCAGTCAGAGAAGGCCCCCGGAAGGTCGGCAAAACCCAAAAAGCGCACATAGATCAGCACGCCCCAGATGATGGTAAAGATCATCACGGTGAGCTTGGCCGTCTCTAACAGGGCTGATCTGAACTCGCTCCAGCGCATGCCGCGCCACAGCGCCATGCAAAAGACCACAAAGGCTCCCAAAGCGCCGCCCTCGGTTGGCGTGCCCCAGGCATCGCCGCCAAAGGGGTTGTAGACAAAGCAGATGATGATCACGACAACAAAGACGATCGGCAGTGCTGCGGGCAGGGATTCAAAGCGCTGTCGCCAGGTAAAGCCGGTCACTGGCGGGCCGACGTTCTTAAAGATCACCGCAATGCCAACAATCAGCAACACATAGACCAACGCACTAAAGGCGCCGGGAATAAAGCCCGCCAGCAACAGCGTGCCCACGTCCTGCTCTACGATAATGGCATAGATCACCAAAATGGCAGAGGGCGGGATCAGCGAGGCCAGGGTTCCGGCCGCCGCCACAACGCCCGCGGCAAAGCGCTTGTTATAGCCCACCGCCAGCATCTCGGGGAGCGCGATCCGGGCAAAGACCGCCGAGGTCGCCACAGAGGCACCAGAGACGGCGGCAAAGCCTGCCGTGGCAAACACGGTTGCGACCGCAAGCCCGCCGGGCAACCAGGCAATCCAGCGCTTGGCGGCCTCAAACAAGGCCCGTGTGAGCCCCGCATAATAGGCCAGATAGCCGATCAGAATGAAGGTTGGGATCAGGCTTAGCGCCTGGCTTGAGACTTTGGAATGTGGCACCTGGCCTGCGGTTTTCACCGCGATGGTCAGCGCCTTACCAAAACGCGCTGGATCATAGCCAAACTTGGCCCAGAAGATCCAGACCAGTCCGACTAGTCCAGCAAGGCCGGCCGCAAAGGCCACCCGCATGCCCAGGACCACAAGCACCAACATAAAGCCCGTGACCCAAAGGCCAATTTCAATAGGTTCCATGGTGTCTTTACCCCTGCCCGTTCAAAGCGTCATCGTCATGACCGCTCAGCTGTTCTGCCTCGGCCGCCGCCTGTTTCGCGGCATCCTGGATCAGCGGCACCGCAGGCGGTGTTTCCAGCCCCAGCACCATAGCGCGCCCATAGCCCCAGGCCTGCAGCATCAGCCGCAGACAAAGCACTGAAAAGGCCACCGGAGCCAGCAGCTTTGCCGGCCAGATCGGCAGGCTGATATCAATCGAGCTGTCGCGGCTCCACAAAGGTGCTGCAAAATCAAAGGAACGGGCAAAATGCGACCAGCTGCCCCAGACCAGCGCCAGCATCAGCACCAGCATCATCAGCACCGAAATCAGCTCAAACAGCCACAGCGCCCGTCCCCGCAGCGCTCCAACCAAGATATCCATGCGGATATGGCTACCATCACGCTGCACATAGGCAATGCCCATAAAGGCGATCAGCGGCATGGCCTGTTCGATCCAGTCCACATAGCCCGGCAACGGCGCGTTGAACGCATTCCGTCCACCAACCGAGATCACCGCCAGAAGCATAAGTGAAAAGACAGCAAGCCCGCTGAGCAGCGCAAAGACCTGCTCAAGCTGCAGCAATTTGCGGTCGAGACGGCTGATCAGACTGCCATCTTCCAAAACCGCGGCGTTTCCCGCCATGGGTCCCACCTTTCTTTCAGAGAATTCCAAAAAAACAAAAACGGGGCCGAGAGATTCCTCTCAGCCCCGATCTGTCACTGGCGCGGCTTAGTTGCCGGCGCGGGTGTCGTCGAGGGTCTTCATCACCAGGTCATAAAGCTCCTGGCCAGGAATGCCCTGTGCTTCCATGTCTTTGATCCACTGTTCGCGAATAGGATCTGCCGCGGTGGCGCGGAAGCCTGCCAATTCTTCTTCGGACATCATGACCTTGGTCACGCCCTTTTCTTCCAGCACGGTGTCCCACTTTTGCAGCAGCGCGCCATAGTTGGCCAGATAGTGGTCGATCGCTTCGCCGACCGAGCTGTCCAGCGCTGCACGTTCAGAATCGCTCAGGGCGTCATAGGCATCGATGTTCACCACAACAGGGCAATTCACAGTGCCTGGGTTGAGGTTGGCAGTCCACCATTCAGCGCGATTGATGGTGCCATAAGACAGATGCGCGTGCTGTGCAAAGGCCACGGTATCAACAACACCAGATTCCATCGCATTATAGGCTTCGGTGGCTGTCACCGACGTGGGAACTGCGCCAACAGCCGCGAAGGCCTTGCCGATACCGCCGGTGGCACGCACCCGCATGTCTTTGAACTCAGACACTTTATCGCGCGGAGCACCTGTGCCAACAATGTTATACTGCGGCATTGGCGAGGTCATCAGCAGTTTTGCATTCCAGCGCGCCAGGTCTTTTTGCGCTGCCTCATGGGCGTAGACCGCATGGCTGACGGCCACTTCTTCTTCCAGGGTGTTCACACCAAGGAAAGGCAGCTCAAGCACGGTGATGGATGGGTTTTTGTCGCGGTGATAACCGGCACAGAACTGCGCCATCTCAAACGCACCGATGGAGATCCCGTCGAGGTTCTCTTTATTCTTGGACAGGCCGCCATAGCTGACGTTCATGGTGAACTCACCATTGGTCTTGGCACTGACCAGCTCAGCCAGCTTTTCAACATGCTCGGTAAAGGCGCGGCGTTTGCCCCAGACAGAAACATTCCATTCCGTCGCAGCCGCTTCTCCGACCAGAGCAAAACTCGCAGCAGCCGCCACAGCGGCAGTCAAAATCGTCTTCATATATACATCTCCCATGTTGCGCCTGTCCCCGCCTGGCTGCCCCCGTAGGGCCGCACATTGGCAAGCGCTTGCGCACAGGCTAACGGCAACTGGCGAAGCTGCCAAGCCCGCAGCGCAGTACATTGGGTGAGATTCCACCTATGGGAGAAACGACATCTGGTTACCGCCTGCCCATCCGGTCTCATTCAGTCCCGGCCGCGAATAGAAACGCAAGAAAGTTGCGTAAAACAATCGCAATTTCTGCGCAGACAGAGGCACCAGGAACAAAATGCCGCAGGTCATGAGGGATGAAAAATGCCGTCCGGCCCCACCCGCACAACCTTTTGCTGACGGATTATGCAATTTTTGACAGGGGATCGTTGACTCACAATTTCCATATTCTCAAAGGTTTTTCTTTAGGTTTTGGTAACAAATTTTCAACTCAACCTCTAGGGCGGAAATTCGTTTACAAGCAAATCGTTATTTTCCCGTATCTTATTCACTTATTTTCTACCCGCCCTATGATTAGAGACAAGGGAGGAAACAGTTTGACACTCATGCCTAGCAGCTGTGGTGTATCAAACTGACCAGATACCAGGGACAAGATACTAGGGAGGAGAACAGCATGACACAGCAACCCCAAGGCCAGGCCCACGCGCCATCCGCCGAAACCGTTGCCCACGCCCATGTCGATAACGCCAAATACGAGGCGATGTATGCCGCTTCGCTGAAAGATCCGGACACGTTCTGGGGAGAGCAAGGCAAACGTCTTGACTGGATCAAGCCCTTCACCACAGTGAAGGATGTGAATTTCAACTTTGGCGAGGTGTCGATCAATTGGTATGCCGATGGCACGCTGAATGTTTCGGCCAACTGTATCGACCGCCATCTTGAAACCCGGGGCGACCAGACCGCGATCATCTTTGAACCCGATGATCCTGATGAGGCCGCGCAGCACATCACCTATAAAGAGCTGCACCGCCGCACTTGCCGCATGGCCAATATTCTTGAGACCATGGGCGTACGCAAAGGCGACCGGGTTGTCATCTATTTGCCGATGATTCCCGAAGCCGCCTATGCGATGCTGGCCTGTGCCCGCATTGGGGCGATCCACTCTATTGTTTTTGCCGGCTTCAGCCCCGATGCGCTGGCGGCGCGGGTCAACGGCTCTGAGGCCAAGGTGGTTATCACTGCCGATGAAGCCCCCCGTGGCGGCCGCAAGACACCGCTGAAATCCAATGCCGACGCCGCGCTGCTGCACTGTAAAGACACGGTCAAATGCCTGGTGGTCAAGCGCACAGGAGGCCAGACCACCTGGGTTGATGGCCGCGACCATGACTATAACGAGATGGCGCTTGAGGCGAATGACTACTGCAAACCTGCAGAGATGAACGCTGAAGACCCGCTGTTTGTGCTTTATACCTCGGGCTCTACTGGCCAACCAAAGGGCGTGGTGCATACCTCAGGTGGGTATCTGGCCTATGCCGCGATGACCCATGAGATCACCTTTGATTACCACGATGGCGACGTCTACTGGTGTACGGCGGATGTGGGCTGGGTCACTGGACACAGCTATATCGTCTATGGCCCGCTGGCCAATGGGGCCACCACCGTAATGTTCGAGGGGGTTCCGACCTATCCTGACGCCAGCCGGTTCTGGCAGGTCTGCGAAAAGCACAAGGTCAACCAGTTTTATACTGCCCCCACTGCGCTGCGCGCCTTGATGGGTCAGGGCAATGAATGGGTCGAGAAATGCGATCTTTCCTCACTGCGCCTGTTGGGCACGGTTGGTGAGCCGATCAATCCCGAAGCCTGGAACTGGTACAGTGATGTGATTGGCGGCGGACGTTGCCCCATCGTTGACACCTGGTGGCAGACCGAAACCGGTGGCCATCTGATGACCCCCCTGCCCGGCGCCCACGCGACCAAGCCGGGCTCTGCGATGAAGCCCTTCTTTGGGGTTGTCCCCTCTGTTCTGGACCCCCAGTCTGGTGAAGAAATCACCGGCAATGGCGTTGAGGGGGTTTTGTGCATCAAAGACAGCTGGCCCGGTCAGATGCGCACGATCTGGGGCGACCACGAGCGTTTCCAGCAGACCTACTTCTCTGACTACAAAGGGTACTACTTTACCGGCGATGGCTGCCGCCGCGACGAAGACGGCGACTACTGGATCACCGGCCGCGTCGATGACGTGATCAATGTCTCCGGTCACCGTATGGGCACCGCCGAGGTCGAAAGTGCGCTGGTCGCGCATGCCGCCGTGGCAGAGGCCGCTGTGGTGGGCTACCCGCATGACATCAAGGGCCAGGGCATCTACTGCTATGTCACCTTGATGAACGACCGGGAACCGTCGGACGCGTTGATGAAAGAGCTGCGCACCTGGGTGCGGACTGAAATCGGCCCAATCGCCAGCCCCGATGTCATCCAGTGGGCGCCGGGCTTGCCCAAGACCCGCTCTGGCAAAATCATGCGCCGTATTCTGCGCAAGATTGCCGAGAACGATTTTGGCGCGCTGGGGGACACCTCGACATTGGCGGATCCATCGGTGGTCGAAGATCTGATCGCAAACAGAGCAACCAAGGGGTAACGGACAATGACAACAGATGTAATGACCCGCCCAGCCGTTCTCATCCTTCTCGGCCCTCCCGGCGCCGGGAAGGGCACGCAGGCCCGCGTTCTCGAAGAGAAATTTGGTCTTGTGCAGCTTTCAACCGGCGACCTGTTGCGGGCCGCAGTGGCCGCAGGCACACCGGCGGGCAAGGCTGCCAAAGCGGTGATGGAGGCCGGCGGTTTGGTGTCGGACGAGATCGTCATCAATATCCTGCGCGACCGCCTTGGCGCGCCTGACTGCGCCAAAGGCGTGATCCTTGATGGCTTTCCACGCACCACGGTGCAGGCCGAGGCGCTGGATGATCTGCTGGCGGAAAGTGGCCAGAAGATCAACGCCGCCATCAGCCTGGAAGTGGACGACAGTGCCATGGTCTCCCGCATCTCGGGACGTTACACCTGCAAATCTTGCGGTGAGGGCTACCACGACAGCTTCAAGCAGCCCGCGGTTGCCGGCACATGCGACAAATGCGGCGGCACGGAAATGAGTCGCCGCGCTGATGACAATGCTGAAACCGTCGCCAGCCGTCTGGCGGCCTATCACGAACAGACAGCACCGCTGATTGCCTACTACGATGGTAAAGGCGCGCTGAAAAAGATTGATGCCATGGGCGAGATCAAGGCGATTGCAGGCGGACTTGCTACAATCGTCACCGAGGTCACGTCCTAAGGCGTAAGACTTTCCAGGGATCCTGCCTGCTCAGCAGGGTCCCACACCACATAACGGAAAATTCCAACGACCCCTACTGACACCCCAGTCAGCAGATCTGCGGAGCCATGCTTGCTGTCTTGTTTTCGTGCGAAAACACCGGCGCGGGCAAACCAAGAGCGCATGCCTGATTGAAACCTCATTCAGGCCCTGGAGGAAGAAGGAGGAGCCGCCATGGCGGACCACACCCCAAACGCTGCACAGACGACCGAGGCCGATAAGGGCTATTGGAAGGCCAATGTGCGGATCATTCTTGTCAGCCTGGTGATCTGGGCTGTCGTATCATTTGGATTTGGCATTTTGCTGCGCCCCATGCTGTCGGGCATTGCTGTGGGTGGCACCGATCTGGGCTTTTGGTTTGCCCAACAGGGTTCAATCCTGGTCTTTCTGGCGCTGATCTTTTTCTACGCCTTCCGGATGAACAAGCTGGACCGTGAATTCGGCGTTGAGGAGGAGTAACCATGGATCAGTTTACCATCAACCTGCTGTTTGTGGGCACGTCTTTCGCGCTCTACATCGGCATCGCAATATGGGCCCGTGCGGGCTCCACATCTGAATTTTACGCTGCCGGACGCGGTGTGCACCCGGTCACCAACGGCATGGCGACGGCGGCGGACTGGATGTCTGCAGCCTCCTTCATCTCTATGGCGGGTCTCATTGCCTTTACCGGCTATGACAACTCTTCCTTCCTGATGGGCTGGACCGGCGGCTATGTGCTACTGGCGCTTTTGCTGGCGCCGTATTTGCGCAAGTTTGGCAAATACACCGTGTCAGAGTTTATCGGCGACCGGTTTTACAGCCCCACCGCGCGTATCGTGGCGGTGATCTGCCTGATCGTGGCCTCAACCACCTATGTAATCGGTCAGATGACCGGCGTTGGCGTTGCCTTTGGCCGCTTTTTGGAAGTCTCCAACACCACCGGCCTGCTGATTGGTGCCTGCGTTGTGTTTGCCTATGCTGTTTTTGGCGGCATGAAGGGTGTGACATACACTCAGGTGGCGCAGTACTGCGTCTTGATCATGGCCTATACCATCCCGGCCATCTTTATCTCGCTGCAGCTGACCGGCAATCCGATCCCTGCCCTGGGCCTGTTTGGCGACCACGTGGCAAGCGGCGAGCCGCTGTTGCAGAAACTGGATGCTATCGTACGTGAGCTGGGCTTTAACGAGTATACCGCGCATCACGCCGATACCTTCAACATGGTTCTGTTTACCCTGTCTCTGATGATCGGTACTGCCGGTTTGCCCCACGTTATCATGCGCTTTTTCACCGTTCCTCGCGTTGCCGATGCGCGCTGGTCTGCGGGCTGGGCGCTGGTTTTCATTGCCCTGCTCTACCTCACCGCCCCTGCGGTTGGTGCTATGGCGCGTCTGAACATCACCGATATGATGTGGCCCAACGGCACCAATGGCGATGCGGTTTCGGTTGAACAGATCGAAAATGACGCGCGCTATGACTGGATGGCCACCTGGGAGAAAACCGGGCTGCTGGCCTGGGAAGACAAGAATGGCGACGGCTATATCCAGTACTACAACGACAAGAACGCCGATATGCAGGCCAAAGCGGCTGAAAACGGCTGGGTTGGCAATGAGCTGACCAATTTCAACCGCGATATCCTGGTTCTGGCCAATCCTGAAATCGCCAACCTGCCCTCCTGGGTTATTGGTCTGGTGGCAGCGGGTGGCCTTGCGGCGGCTCTGTCCACGGCGGCGGGTCTGTTGCTGGCGATCTCTTCTGCGGTTTCGCACGATCTGATCAAGGGTTCACTCAATCCGAATATCTCGGAGAAAAACGAGCTGCTGTCAGCCCGGATCGCCATGGGTGTCGCCATTGCGGTTGCTACCTATCTGGGCCTCAACCCTCCCGGCTTTGCGGCGCAAACCGTGGCACTGGCCTTTGGTCTGGCGGCAGCCTCGATCTTCCCGGCCCTGATGATGGGGATCTTCTCAAAGACGATCAACAACACCGGCGCTGTGGCAGGCATGCTGTCTGGTCTGGGTGTCACCCTGATCTATATCTTCCTGCACAAGGGCTGGCTGTTCATCCCGGACACCAACTCCTTTACCGATGCTGACCCGCTGCTGGGCACCGTGAAATCGACCTCCTTTGGCGCCATTGGTGCCGCGGTCAACTTTACCGTTGCCTATGTGGTTGCCAGCATGACCAAGGAAACCCCGCAGGAGATCAAAGATCTGGTGGAAAGCGTCCGCATCCCACGTGGCGCCGGCACAGCACAGGATCACTAATCCCCCACCTGGACGGGCCGCACGCAGGGCTCGCGCCCTAACGGTCCGTCCTTTTTTATCCCGAGGCCCGCCCTGCCCGTGACTGGGCGGGCCTCAACATCCTCTTAAAACTCCTCATTTCAGACAGGTCCTGACGATGCAGCTTTGCGAAACAGATCTGATCCGCTTTCTGACCTCCGTGCACCCCTATGACAGCCTTGCGCTGGAGGTCCTCAGCGACCTTGTGCCAAGGTTTCAAATCCTGTCGATCGCCCCCGGAACACAGATTTATGGCTTGGGTCAGGATCTAGCCGGGCTGTATCTGGTGCACCACGGCGAGGTCGAAGTTTTTGACGAAAACGGCATGGCAATTTCTGTCCTGGGGCCACGTAATTCCTTTGGCGAACGCGGGCTGACCCGCGGCGGTCGGGCGGTCACCTCTGCCACCGCCTCGATGGCAACTGTGCTGCTGCTGCTGCCCCGCGCTGATTTTGAGGCGCTGATGCAGGCTGAACCAGCCGTTGCCCGTTTCTTTGATCGCCGCCGCCCTGAGGCCCCAGGCCAAAATAGCCTTACCACCATCCGCGCCGAAACCATCATGGCCGCGCCACCTGTAACCTGTTCGGCGGGTCTCACCTGTCAGGGAGCAGCACAGCTGATGCGGCAGCATCATATCTCTTGTGTCTGCATCAGTGATGGTGACGCCCTGAAGGGCATCCTGACCACCCGCGACCTCACCGAGAAACTGCTGGCCGTGGGCCTGCCGTTTTCGACGCCCGTCTCACAGATCATGACCCCCGCGCCCCACACCCTGCCCCCCTCTGCCATTGGTTCAGATGTGCTGCACGCGATGATGGAGCTGCATATCGGCCATATTCCTATTGTGCAGAACGGATCTCTTCTCGGTATCATCACCCAGACCGATCTGACCCGGTTTCAGGCCGTCAGTTCAGCTGAGCTGGTCTCCAGCATCTCGCGCGCCACCACGGCCGAGGCGATGGCAAAGGTCACAGCTGAGATCCCGCGCCTGCTGGTACAGCTGGTGGCAGGCGGCAACCGGCACGAAGTGGTCACGCGGCTGATCACCGATATAGCCGACACAGTCACCCGGCGGCTGCTAGCGCTGGCAGAAGCAAAACTGGGCCCGGCCCCCGTGCCCTACCTCTGGCTTGCCTGTGGCAGTCAAGGGCGACAAGAGCAGACCGGCGTGTCAGATCAGGACAACTGCCTGATCCTGGCGGATGCGGTCGACACAGCGGGAGAGGCTTATTTCGCGGATCTTGCCGCCTTTGTCTGCGACGGGTTGAATACCTGCGGCTATGTCTTTTGCCCCGGCGACATGATGGCCAGCAACCCGCGCTGGCGTCAGCCGCTGCGGGTCTGGCGCGACTATTTTGACGGCTGGATCACCAAACCCGGTCCCGAAGCGCAGATGCTGGCCTCGGTGATGTTTGATCTGCGCCCTATCGGCGGCGATCCCACCCTGTTTGCGGGGCTGCAGACAGAGGTTCTCGCCGCGGCCTGCGCCAATTCGATCTTTGTGGCCCATCTCACCTCGAACGCGCTGAAACACACACCGCCTTTGGGCCTGCTGCGCGGCTTTGCCACTATCCGGTCAGGAGAGCACCGCAACACACTGGACATGAAGCACAATGGCGTTGTTCCCGTCACCGATCTGGGGCGTATCTATGCGCTGCAGGCCAAGATCCCGGCGGTGAACACCCGCGCCCGCCTCGAGGCCGGAGCCGCCGCCGGCGCCATCAGCCCAAGCGGGGCGCGTGATCTGATAGATGCCTATGACCTGATCGCCCAGACCCGGCTGGAACACCAGGCCGATCTGGTGCGCAGAGGGGTGCTGCCGGATAACTACCTGCCCCCCTCCAATCTCTCCGACTTTGAGCGAAGTCATCTTCGCGATGCTTTTGTTGTGGTAAAAACCATGCAATCAGCGCTCGGCCACGGTAAATCTTTGCTCAGCTGAGACGTATCATGCTCTGCCGGGCGCGAACTATCAGGCCCGACAGGGTACAAATTGCACCACAGACCCAGCGAGCTGCGACCGCTGGCACCACACGCACAAAGGATAACCTATGTTTCTGGAATTGATTGCAGTGATTTTTGCCGGTATTGCGGTGGCTGGTGTGGTCATGCTGATCAACCGGACACTTGGCAACCGACTGCCTGCATGGCTGGCTCCTGTCGCTGCCGGGCTTGCGATGATCGGCGTTACCGTCGCCTCGGAATATGGCTGGTACGCGCGCACGGTTGCCAATCTGCCCGAAGGTCTGGTGGTGGCCGAAGCGGTGGAGCGCCAGAGTTTTTACCGTCCCTGGACCTATGTTGTGCCCTATTACGAGCGTTTTGTCGCCGTCGACACCGCCACCCTGCGCAGCCATTCCAACCAGCCCGACCAGCATCTGGCAGAGATCTTTTTCTTTGGCCGTTGGGCCCCCATCACCCAGCTGAGCACCGTGGTGGATTGTGCCTCCTGGCGGCGCGCCGTGGTTGCCGCCGACACCACATTTTCCGACACCGGTGGCATTGACGGCGTTGACTGGGTCTCACCGCCGCCAAAAGATTCCATACTGACAACCGTTTGTGGAGGCTGACCCATGCTGACCCATCTGAGCCTCCGGTTGCGGATCTTTCTGTTTTTCTGCCTCCTCGCCCTTGGGGCCATTGCAGTGCTCCTCGGTGGTCTCTGGCTTAGTTATCAGCGCGCAGAGCTGCCCGCGCTGCTGGATCCCTTTGTCTTTGCCGGCCTG
>JAWUWF010000080.1:0-13624 GCA_034111985.1 Pseudophaeobacter sp. | reverse complement strand
CAGCCAGTTGCTGCGCGGGGATCTGTCGCCAGAACGCGTGCAGCTGACCGGCCCGCTGCGGATCTCGACCCTGCCCCCCAGCTGCAATCACGATGAGCTGACGGCCCTGCAACAAAGCCTGGGCAGCCGCCCTGTGTGGCTGGCAGCGCGGGTCCGCCTGGAAGAGCTGCCAAGCCTGCTGGAAGCCCACCGTACCGCGCTGAGGCTGTTGCACCGGTTGCTGCTGGTGATCGCGCTGGACAGCCCGGACTGTCGCGACCGAACCCGCAGCCTGCTGCACACGCGCGGCCTGCAATGTGCCGACCGCGAGGCGGGTGAAGAGCCCAATGATTACACCCAGATTCTGATCACAGACAGCGACAATCTGGGCCTGTGGTACCGACTGGCGCCGATCACCCTGCTGGCCTCCAGCCTGCTGCCGGAGATGCCGGGGCAAAGCCCACTGGATGCGCTGGCTCTGGGCTCTGTGGTGCTGCATGGGCCAGGCAATGGGCACCACCAGAAAATCTACGACCAGCTGGCGCTGATACATGCAACAGAGCAAGTCAACAGTGCGCAGGAGCTGGCGGAGATGGTCATTCACCTCTCAGCCCCTGATCTGGCCGCCGAAATGGCGCTGGCGGGCTGGACGGCGGTGACCGAGGGCGCTGTGCTGACAGACCAATTGATTGAGAGGGTTCAGGATATGCTGGACCTGCGTGAGGAAAAAAATGCGTCCCCCTGAGTTTTGGAACAAACCCCCACATGCCTTTGACCTGCGCGCCAGCCTGCTGGCACCGCTGGGCTGGCTCTATGGTGCGGCGACCGCCAAACGGCTGCGCGACACGCAGGGATACCGCACACAGGTGCCGGTGATCTGCGTTGGCAACCTCAATGCGGGCGGGACTGGCAAGACGCCAACCGTGATCTGGCTGCTGGAGGCCCTGCGCAATATGGGCCACGAGCCGCATATGGTCAGCCGGGGTTATGGCGGCACACTGGCAGGACCCGTGGCCGTTGACCCCAGCAAGCACCGCGCCCGCGACTGCGGCGATGAACCCTTGTTGCTGGCAGCCTTTGGCGAGGTCTGGGTGTCCCGTGACCGGGCCGCAGGCTGCAAGGCGGCTGAGGAGGCGGGCGCCACCGTCATCGTGTTGGACGACGGGTTTCAGAACCCCGGCGTGGTCAAGGATCTGTCGCTGGTGGTGGTCGACGCCGCGCGGGGCTTTGGCAATGGTCGCTGCCTGCCGGCGGGGCCGTTGCGCGAATCTGTAACGCGGGGCCTGTCGCGGGCAGATCTGGTGCTCTCAATCGGCAACACGCCCGCCCAGGATGCGTTCTCGCAGCTGTGGCAGGACAGGCTGTTGGGGCTGCCGCATGTGCAGGCGGCGCTGGAGCCGCTGCAGACGGGTATGCCCTGGCAGGACACGCCGGTTCTGGCCTTTGCCGGCATTGGCCATCCACAAAAGTTTTTCAACACCCTGCGTGATCTTGGCGCCAGAATCATCCAGGCCGAGGCGCTAGAGGATCACCAGCCGCTATCGACTGCGCTGATGAGTAGGCTGGAGGCCGAGGCGCACATGCAGGGCGCGCAGCTGGTCACCACCGAAAAAGATGCAGTGCGTCTGCCCGACAGTTTTCGCCACAAGGTGATCACCCTGCCGGTGCGTCTACAAATCGCCAAGGCTGAGGCCCTGATTGCGCGGCTCAAAGAGATTGCTCCGCCTCCATAGCGCGTCGCCTTCACGACAAAAGCCCGAGGTCTCCCCCGGGCTTTGACTGTTTTATTCAAGCTGGAGGCCTTTTAGCTGTCCAACTCGGCATCAATCAGCGCCTTGAATTTCTCATAGGACTGATTCTCAACCTTGGTGCCGTTCAGAATGAAAGAGGGCGTCGACTGGATACCGTCCGCCGTGGCGTTTTCCTGATACCAGGCCGCCAGAGTCTGGGCTTTGGCACCGTCCTGCAGGCAGGCCTCAAGCGTGTCTTTCTCAAGCCCCGCCAGGCCACCGATCTTACGCAGCGCGTCGATGATCTCGGATGCGCCACCAGCACGGGTCCAGTCGGCCTGGCCTTTGTAGATCAGATCGCTGATGCCAAAGACCTTCTCGGGACCACCGCAGCGTGCGAGCCTCGAGGCCCAGAGGCCATAGCGATCAAAATAGACTTCGCGGTAGATGAGTTTCATCTTGCCGGTGTCGATATACTCTTCCTTCAGCTGCTTGAAGGCGCCGTTGTGAAAGTTGGCGCAATGCGGACAGGTGTAAGAGGCATATTCGATCATGGTCACGGGCGCGTCTTCGGCGCCAAGGACCATTTCGGTGATGGTCGAGGTATCGATCCCGGCCTCTTGCGCAGAGGCGGCACCAATCAGAGGATTTTCGGGCAGGCGGGTTTGGCTGTTGTAACCTGTTACCGCATAGGCTCCGGCAGCAAGCACCACCGCAGCAAAAACACCAGACATGAGACGGGTCATTCATACCCCTTTCGTTGAGTTTTTTGTTTTGTCAGCACATTGCGCCCCAACCGCTCGAGCGCGGCGCGCAGATCTTCGTTTTCAACACCCTTGGCCGCCTTTGCCGCTTCGGCCTGATCCAATGGATCCGGCTGCGCCAGCTTTTGCACCTTGGGGGCGTGTTTGAACTCTACCTGGCCATCAGAAAACCCGATGGGCGCCGTCTGGGTGATCCAAACCTTGGAAATGGCGTTATAGCCATAAACGGCATTCACCTTTTCGCGCAGCCGCTCCTTTTGCATCTCCAGTATGGGCGCGTTGGCGCCATTGGTCAGCACCGTCAGAGTGGCGCCAAAGGAGCTGCGACCATATCCGACCTTGACCGGCCGGGCGATGGCCGCAATGTCGCTGCCGGCAATCTCTTCCCAATGAGTGAGCAGACGCGAGACCGCAAAGCCCCGGCTTTCGCCCGCTTTACGGATCTGCTCGTTGAGGAGCCGGGAGGTTCGTGCGAACCCGCGTGTGCTGCTGCGCCTAAATGCCATCATTCTGGTTTTGCTTGACTGGTCACCCTATTGTAAAGGGTCCTCTTGCAGAGGTCAGCAAAACAACCATGTCAAAGGGGTAAAGAATGCGTGATTTGGACGGATCCCCGGAGCAGATGCACAGCAAGCCCTCCTCCCCAGAATATTTGGTTCCGGAGCTATTGGCCTGGTATGATCGCAATGCCCGCACCATGCCCTGGCGCACCGCGCCTGCGGATCGTGCCCGTGGCGTGCGGCCCGACCCCTATCGCGTCTGGCTCAGCGAGGTGATGCTGCAGCAAACCACCGTGGCCGCCGTGACCGAGTATTTCCAGCGCTTTACCCGGCGTTGGCCCAGCGTTCAGGATTTGGCTGCCGCCGAGGATGCGCAGGTCATGGGGGAATGGGCCGGGCTTGGCTATTACGCCCGGGCGCGCAATCTGCTGAAATGCGCCCGTGTGGTTGCCCATGATCTGGATGGCGTGTTCCCAGACAGCTATGACGCCCTGCTGAAACTGCCCGGGATCGGCCCCTATACGGCTGCGGCCGTGGCCTCGATTGCTTTTGATCTGCCGGAAACCGTGCTCGACGGCAATGTGGAACGGGTAATGTCCCGGCTGCACAACATTCACGCGCCCTTGCCCGGGGTGAAATCGGTGCTCAAGGAGCACGCGGCGGCACTCACGCCCGAGGCACGTCCCGGTGATTACGCCCAGGCGGTGATGGATCTGGGCGCCACCATCTGCACCCCTAAAAATCCGGCCTGCGGCATCTGCCCCTGGCGCACGCCCTGTCTGGCGCGACTGGCAGGCACCGCTGCTGAGCTGCCAAAGAAAACCCCAAAGCAGCCCAAACCCACCCGACTGGGCGTGGCCTACCTTGCCCGCAGCAGCCGGGGCTGCTGGCTGTTAGAGCGCCGCCCTGACAAGGGGCTGCTGGGGGGGATGCTGGGCTGGCCGGGATCGGAGTGGAATGCGGCGCCGCAAGAGCGCCCCCCGTTTGAGGCCGACTGGCGGGATCTGGGCACAGATGTGCGCCACACCTTCACCCATTTCCATCTTATCCTGCAGGTCAAACTGGCCGAGCTGCCCGAGGGGTTTAACATCGCGCCGGGACAAGAAGTACTGTCACGGCACGATTTCCAACCCGGCGACCTGCCAACCGTGATGCGCAAAGCTTTTGATCTCTGGGCCGGCTCTAATCTTAATCCCAGCTAAGGCAGCGGCGCAGGAGGTTGCTGCCCGCAAAAACGCCTGCCGACAGGGTACAGGCGGAACGCAGGTGGGGCAGTTTGGCCGTGGCTCTCGGTCGTCTTGGGTTTCAACCTCTTGGGTTTCGCGGCCAACACGCCTAGTCTCACACTCAAATCGCTGCTTTTGGAGTCTGTCTGATGATCGCCGCCGCACGCCTCTCCCGCTGGCAATCCGCCCTGCCTTTCTGGCTCTCCTTTCTGCTCTTGCCGCTGATCTGGAGTGCCGCGCTGTTCGGAGGCTGGGCCGTCCTGCTGCCGCCTCTGGTGACCTGGTATCTCTTTGCCGCCCTGGACGGGGTGTTTGGACTGAACCTTGAGAATGCCGACCCCATGACCCCGGAAGAGGATCTCGACTGGTATCGCTGGCTGACCACGGCCTGGGTGCCGCTGCAGTTTGTTAGCCTCTTTGGGCTGATTTACTATGTCAGCGATGCCAGCCATCTGTCCGGGCTGGAAAAATTCGGCGTCTTTTTTGGCGTTGGCGTGGTGACCGGCGCCATTGGCATCAACTACAGTCATGAGCTGATGCACCAGCGCAACCGGCTTGAGCGCAACCTGGCGGATCTGCTGCTGGCCATGGTGCTGTATTCGCATTTCCGCTCTGAACATCTGCTGGTGCACCACCGCTACGTCGGCACCCCTCGCGATCCGGTCACGGCGCGCTACAACGAGGGCTTTCACCGGTTCTACCCGCGTGTGTTGCGGCAATGCTGGCAGTCGGCCTTTCGCGCCGAACGTGAAAAGCTGGCCAAAAAGAAACTGCCCTGGACCAGCCGAAAGAACCCGTTCTTTCGCTACTGGGCCCTGCAGGCAATGATGTTGCTGCTGGCGCTCGCTTTGGGCGGTCTCACCGGGCTGGTGCTGTTTTTGGTCCAGGCCGGTGTGGCCATCTGGCAGCTGGAACTGGTGAACTATGTCGAGCACTACGGGCTGACCCGCAAACATCTGGGCGAGGGAAAATACGAGCATGTGCGGCCGCACCATTCCTGGAATGCCGCCCATAAGGCCTCAAACTGGCTGCTGATCAATCTGCAACGCCATTCGGATCATCATTATCGCCCCGACCGGCGCTTTCCACTGCTGCAGAACCATACGCCTTCGGATGCGCCGCAGCTGCCCTACGGCTATCCGGTGATGACTGTGGCCGCGATGTTCCCACCGCTGTGGCGCAGGGTGATGAACCCCCGCGTGCGGCGGTGGCGGCAGATGTATTACCCCGAGATCACGGACTGGAGCGCCTACAACAAGGCAAAGAATCCGATGCCGGGCGCCTAGCATAAGAGCAGCCAGGTGCCCGGGCAAACGGAGCATTGACCGCATTTTACTGGTCAGTGCTCCGCTTAAAAGGACTGGGTAAAAGTCCCAATGACGCGCAGACAAGACCCGTTCTGAACTGACTGCACGCTCAATAACAAAGGCACATTTTCATAGCGGCCCTGCCAAATTACTAATGCGCCACCACAATCATAAGGCGTTTTCCGTAAGGCCTTGTCTCTCATATATATAAAATACCGCAAAACCCTGCGCGGCCTCAAATATCGGCGTGAGCCCTCTGTTGCAGCGAGAGAATCATCTTCGGGCCCAAACTTTCATTGGCTCATCCAGGCCACGCACTTCTTGATCAGGGTGACATTCAAACCCACGGGCAAGGTCGCTTCCTGGCAGCTCCTGAAGGCTCTGTAGGCGCAAATCATCGCTCATCACAATCGGGGTCTGCAGCCGCCGGGTCATCTCTTCGAGCCGGGCCGCGACGTTCACGGCAGTACCGATCACCGCATATTCCAGCCGGTTGGCGCCAATATCACCCAGCAAGGTCTCACCATAGTGAATGCCGATCCCGGCCTTAATCTCGGGCTCACCCAGACGGCGCCGCTCCCGGTTCCAGACAGTCAGGACCTCTTGCATCGCCAGCGCACATTCCAGCGCATTGCTGGCATCGCGATCTCCGGCAGAGGGAGTGCCAAAGGTCGCCATCAAGCCGTCGCCCAGGTATTTGTCCAGCGTGCCGCTATGGCGAAAGACCTCGCGCTCCATGCGTCCGTGAAATCCGCGCAAAAGGGCAATCACCTCATGTGGGTCACGCCCGGCCGCCAGTCTGGTAAAGCCAATGATGTCGACAAACAGCACCCCGACGTTTTGAATTTTCACCTGCTTGAGCGGCTCATCATTCTGCGACAGCTGTTCCACCACATTGGGCGAGAAATAGCGCGACAGGTTGGCGCGCTCCCGTTCCAGACCGGCATTGTTCAAGAGCAAGGTATTGGTGCGCCGTGCCGAAATCGCCAGCGTGATGGCAACGATGAGAAAGACAATGACCTCCTGGATCCGCAACTGCAGCACAAAGCTGTTGGGATCGAGGAATTTTATCAGATCCGAATCGGCACCAAAGGCCGCAACCGCCGCCTCGCTCAGACCAGGGGTCGGCGTAGTGAACCACCACGACAGGCCCAGCGCCCCCATCCACATCACCAGGGTCCAGACCCCAATGGCGATCACCGTGCGCCAGGAATAGGCCATGGTGCCCACCGCCAGAATCACAAAAAAGTAGATGAAATTGTCAAACCGATATTGCATCGCAAGCGGCATGGCATCGACAGCCAACGGGTTAGGTCCCACCATGCCGACAGTCATCAGCAACAGGTCAACAAAGATCAGCAACAGCTCCATACGCGAGCGGCCAACACGGCCAACACGCTGGATAAACCAGCCATTCAGGCACAGCAGCGCCATAATCCCAACGTGATAGATAACTTCGAATTTCGGATGTACCGAGACGACAAAAACCGCAAAGATCGTCATGGCGACCCAGCGCGCTCTGACCGCCAGTTCCAGCCCTTCACGTTTGTGGTTTTTCAAGGCCGCCACGACATATTGCGTCTCGGGCCTGTCTTCGATCTCCGTCGCCCGCGTCATGTCGATCAATCTGGGCTTGGGCGAAATCAAAGCAGTATCAGTCATCAGGCTGTCCCTTTTGCTGTGCCCTAGATAGTAAGTCAGGCGCCAGCATACATCCCCCAGCCTGGACACGGCATGAAAAAAGCCCCGCCAAAGGGCGGGGCAAGGTGCGGCACCTGTGACAAAGCACAGGTGCCGGTGGTTAACTCTGGTCGTAATTTAAAAGGGAAGCAGGCTCAGTTCTGCATTTCAGCCCGGATCTGCTGGCGCAGCACGTCGATCGGCACAGTCTGGCCGTCGCGCTTAAAGCACCAATAGGTCCAGCCATTGCAGGAGGGCGCGTTTTCAAGATGCGCCCCGACCTGATGGATCGAGCCTTTGACATTGTCACCAATCAAGGTGCCGTCGGCGCGGACCTTGGCCTTGTGACGCTGGTTCATCGAAAAGAGCTCATCGCCCGGACGCAGCATGCCACGTTCGACCAACTGGCCAAAGGGTACCCGTGGCTCGGCACGTTTGCTGGTGGAGACCTGTAGCGCTTCGCGGTCGAATTTGCGGACAGCATTGATCCGCTGGGTTGCCACCTTGCGGTAGGCTTCTTCCTGCTCGATGCCAATGAACTCACGTCCCAGCATCTTAGCCACAGCGCCAGTGGTACCGGTGCCAAAGAAGGGATCCAGAACCACGTCACCGGGGTTGGTGGAGCCCACCAGAATGCGGTGCAGCAGCGATTCCGGCTTTTGCGTCGGATGCGCCTTGTCGCCGTTCTCGTTCTTCAGCCGCTCATGGCCGGTGCAGATCGGCAGCACCCAGTCCGAACGCATCTGAATGCCTTCGTTCAGGGCCTTCAGCGCCTCGTAGTTAAAGGTATATTTGCCGCCCTCAGCCTTTGACGCCCAGATCATTGTCTCATGGGCATTGGTATAGCGCTTGCCGCGAAAGTTCGGCATCGGGTTGGATTTGCGCCAGACCACATCATTCAGAATCCAGAAGCCCTCGTCCTGCATCGCCGTGCCGACGCGGAAGATATTGTGATACGAGCCAATCACCCAGATCGAGCCGTGCGGCTTTAGGATCCGGCGGGCCTGATGCAGCCAGCGACTGGTGAAATCATCATAGGCTGCAAAGCTGGAAAACTGGTCCCAGTGATCGTCAACCGCATCGACCTTGCTATTATCTGGCCGGTGCAACGCGTTCTTCAATTGCAGGTTATAGGGCGGATCCGCAAAAATCAGATCGACCGAATTGGACGGCAGACCAGACATCACATCAATGCAGTCGCCGTCAAGAATCGTGTTCAAAGGGAGCGCCGTGGCGCCCTTCGTGATGGTATTGTTCATTTGCTCTGCCTCAAAACCACTCGGCGCATTTTTGCGCTCATTTTGGTTATCCACAGGATGATTTATCCGGGATTCGAGGTCAATTTGTTTTTTAGATCAGGGGGCTGCGGTTCACTCTTGATACAATATCTTGTGTACCGGTTTAAAGGATCGCCGATGATGTGGTGTCACCCCCAATTCGACCAGGGCCTCGCGGTGTTGCTTTGAGGGATATCCCGCGTTTCTCTCCCAGCCATATCCCGGAAACTGTTGCGCCAAATCCACCATCAGGCTGTCGCGTGCTTCTTTTGCCACGATTGAGGCGGCTGCAATCGACACTGATTTGCCGTCTCCCTTGACCACTGCTTCGGCCTGAATGCTAAGGTCTGCGGGGATCAGATTTCCGTCGATCAACAGGTAGTCCGGGGCGGGGTCTAATGCCGCCACAGCGCGCTCCATTGCCAGATGCGACGCCCGAAGAATATTAATAGAATCAATCTCTTCAACGCTGGCTTCGGCCACAGAAACCTCGGCACTTGCCCAGATCGCCTCGGCCAGGGCAGCCCGCTTTTTTGCGCTTAGCTTTTTAGAATCATTCAGCCCCACCGGCAGGCGCGCCATATCCAGGACAACGGCAGCCGCTGTCACCGGTCCCGCGAGGGGACCACGGCCCACCTCATCTACTCCGGCGATCCGTAAAAAGCCCTTGGCACGGGCAGTGATTTCTAGGCTGTCATCAGGCTGTTCCATAGCGCCTGTCAAACCCAACCCCGGCAGGTTTTGCAAGTCCTGCCGGGTTATTTCGCGAAAGCGCCCCAAAAAAGAGGGGGCCGAAGCCCCCTTAAACTCTGCTTAAATTGTTGCACATCAGCCACGATTTGGGGCGCGCATTACCGGTTCACCAGGCGATAGCCATGCTGGTTAAGGCATTGCGGCTTATAGCCGGTGCGATTTTGCCGGCCATTCCAGAAACTCACCCGGCAGGCCTGTGGCAGCCTATTGAGCTGCTGGGCATTCCGTTCCAGACAGTTTGCCCCCACCAGGTTGTGGCTGCGGCTATAGCGCGGGAAGGTCTTGACGCATTTAGCAGGCAGGTCATAGCGGCCAAAACGCGGCGGCAGCGGCTTTGGCGTCGGATGATGCGGACGATGGGTATGCGGCGGCTGATACCCGCCGTGTGGAGGCTGCAGGCGCGACACGGTAGCACGGTCGCGCGTGTTGTGATCATGCAGGGCAGCGCCAAGAATGCCCAGAACGGCCAGTCCGGCCAGTCCGGCGAATATTTTGCCCGCATCACTCCCAGCCTGAGCAGGGACAGCCGATACACCAGTTATGGCTAATGAGGCTGCCAGAATAAAAGCAATGAATTTGCGGTGCTGTTTAGGGCGCATTTCCTGTGTCATGTCGAAACCTTTCCAAGTCTGTTGTTGTCTTGGCCTTACTGGGTGCGGCGCACAGCAGATCATCCACCGCATCAAAACCCTTGTCGCAAAGCCTGTGACTTCACACTGGATCGCTGGCCTCAAGACAGGCAATATCAGCGCCCTGTTATCGAATAACTGCCGTCCCAATCCCCTGTTGTTATTGAATATCAGCCCGATGAAGCGCAGGGTGAGTGCATGAGATATTCCCTTGCCATACCGCTGTTATGCACGGCCTTGCTGGTGCTGAGTGCCCCTGCCCAGGCCGCCGAGTGCTATGCCGACTACAAGGCCAAGCAGAACAATCCATTGAAACTGCACTACGGCGTCATCCAGATCAGGGGCGCCTGCAAGAAATCCGCCGCCAAGGCAGAGATCCAGTCGCGAATCGCGCCGACTGGCTGGACGCTGTTGAACGTGATGGCGGTTTTTGGCCCCGAAGGCCTGCAGCAAAGGAAGGCAAATGCCGGACCCTACTTTCTCCGTTTCTGAGGCCCGCACCGCCGGCAGCCGCATCATCGCCTTTGGCATCGCCTTTATCGGCGCTCTGCTCGCCATTGCCGGCACAGTTTTGCTGCTGGCCCTGCCCGACGCCAATGCCTTTAACGCCCGGGTCGAACAGCTCTTTGTGGAAAACGACCTGACAACCCAGGCCGAGATCAAGCTGCTGGAAATTCTGGCCCAGTCCGGTACCGCCTTTGCCGACACGCTGGCCAGCTACCGGGGCGTAATCTTTGTGCTGCTGGTCTTTGCCACCGCCATGATGATCGTGGCTCTGGTGGTGCTGGCGATGCTGCTGATGCTCAACCGTCGCATGGCCCAGATCGAGAGATCCGGCATCCAGGTGACAGAGCTGTTGATCAGCCGCGAAGAGCACACCGTCTACCTCAACAACATGGGCTTCCGGCTCACCCCGGCGGCGATGGAAACCCTTTCCGCCCTGGCCGAAGCCCGTATGGATGACGACGTGCTGTCTGGCGCCGAGATTGAGGCGGTGATTTCCGGCCGCCACAGCAGCGATTGCGAAGAGGCCGCAGGCGCCACCAGAATCAAACGCCTGCGCGACACGCTGGGCAATCAGATGGTGAGCGAGCTTTTGGTCAAAAACATCGCCAAGCGCGGCTACGTTCTGGCCATCAGCAAGGATGTGATCCGGATGATCTGATCTGCTGGTGCCGCGCGCCCTTGGCCGTTGTGTGACGCTACACAGCGGACCTTTGGGGGTCTGATGGGGGTCTGAAAACCTGCGCCTGTCCTGCGCCTGTAAGGATCACATCTGCGCGATATCCGGCGATTGCTCTCTTGAAACACAGGGGCTGTGCAGGGATGATCCTTCCAGCCACTGGATATTCATGGCAAGCGCCCCACATATAAGCCAGCCTCCCCGGTGGACGCGGCCATGGGGGATAGTGGTTTGCCCTTTGCTGCGCAACGCGACACCCCGATAGCGGGGGTCAAAAGGACAGACCTGATGAACGTGCATATCCCCTCTCAGCCGCAGAACGCAGGCCCGACCCATCAGGGCTACGGCATTCTGGTCGAACCTCTGCGCGGCGAGGTCGAGGTGCGGCGCAACGGGTTGTTACTGGCCAAAAGCAGCCAGGCGCGGGTGATGTATGAAACCCGCATGGCACCAGCGATATATTTTCCACGCGCAGATCTGACCGTCGATCTGTCCAAAAAGGTCGGTCTGCAAACCTTTTGCCCCTTTAAAGGCACGGCCTGCTATCATGATCTCAAACTGGAAGGCGCTCGCATTGGAAATGGCGCCTGGGTTTATGAGGCCACGCAACCCGAGGCCGCTCAGATCGCAGGCTATGTCGGCTTTGTCACCGATAGCGAGACCGAGTTCGATCTGGGCCTCAACCAGCTGGAGCCACCCGAATACGGCAATATCTCTGGCACCCTGGTCGACTGGCTGCTGCGCGAAGCAGCCTTTATTCCAACGCCAGAAGATTTCACCAAGGCCTTTGCACAAAAGCTGCTGGAACAGGGCGTCTATCTTTCGCGCCTCTCCGTGCTGGCCTGGTCGTTGCATCCGCAGATCGCCGGTAAGAACTTCATCTGGGAGAAGGCCACTGATGAGGTCACGCTCTATACCCCCAGCTATGAAATCTATGAACACCCCGCCTATAATGCCAGCCCGCTGCGCCATGTTTCCAAGGGGCTTGGCGGCGTGCGTCACCGCATCGATCAGGACGCGTCCGATGATGCCTTCCCGATTCTAAGCGACCTGCGGGCGGCTGGCGCCACCGATTATGTTGCCATGCCGCTGCCCTTCTCTGACGGGCGGATCAATGTGCTCACCGTGGCTTCGGATCACCCCGACGGTTTCTCGACCGCCGATCTTGGCCTGATCTTTGAATGTTCGGCAGTAATCGCCCGCTATTATGAGGTCTTCATGCAGCGCGAAAATGCGCAGTCGCTATTGGAAACCTATGTGGGCAAACGCACCGGAGCGCGGGTTCTGGGCGGCAAGATCCGCCGTGGCGAAGGCGATGAGATCGACGCCGCCATTATGTTTTGCGACCTGCGTGGGTCCACCCTGCTGGAAGAGCAACTGGGGCGGCGGGACTATATCAAACTGCTGAATGGCTTCTTTGAGACCGCGTCTACTATTGTGCACGACAATGGCGGTGAGGTGCTGAAATTCATCGGAGACGCGGTTCTGGCAGTATTTCCCGCTGGCGACGATCCCGAACAGGCCCGCGCCCAGGCGCTGAAATCCGCCCGCAGCATTCCCCCGGCGCTGACTCAGGTCGCAGCCGAGAACGCGCTGCACAGCCTGGAATGCGCCAGCGGCATCGCCTATGGCACGGTGACCTATGGCAATGTCGGCTCGCGTGAGCGGCTGGATTTCACCGTCATCGGCCAGGCTGCCAATATTGCCGCCCGCCTTGGGGATTATGGCAAAACACTGGGACATCAGATCGTGATCAGTCAAAACTCCCTGCCCGAATCCTGCCAGGACTCCACCGGCCTTGGCGCATTGAAACTGCACAACGTCAGCCAACCGGTAGACAGCTACGCCGTGGCGCCGTTTCTCACCGCCCCTCCGGTGCCGCAGCAGCCGCAGATGAAGGGTCCCCCGCCTGCGCCGAAACCAGTTTCCCAATAGCCCCACGTTCGAGATAACGCGCGGGCGCGCCGCCGGGCACGGGCGGCGCCGGGCCCAAGATCAGCCTGTCTTTTGGCCTGCCAAAATACAGGCTGGACGCGGGAGCGCTCCCTGAGCGGGCCCAGCAGCGCAACCACGCAACGCGAGGCTACGCCGCAGTAACCAACCCGCGCTGCTGCACATCGCCCATTGAGATCAACAGCGGGTCACTTTCCTGTCTGGCTTTGAAATCTGCCTTGCCACGCAATCCCTGCCAGCCCTGATGCACCAAAGACTGCGCCACAGCGCCACCCAACGTGGTGCCAGGACCCGTAACAATGAACAAATCCGGCGCGAACTCCTCCGCCGCTGTTTGCACCGCGCGGGTGAAATCATAGGTCTCAACCACCTGATGGCCCAGGGTATAGTCCCACAGCGCAGCCAGATCCGTGGCACCCGGCTGCCAGATCGCACCGCGCCCATCCACCAGCGGCACCTCAGGCTGGACCAACATCGCGGCCTGCAGGCGCTTGCGACCTTCGGCAGCAACAGGTTCCTGCAACGGGGTGTGAAACCCGGCATGATTGGCCAGGCGCATCGGAAAACGCTCGTCCAGCAGTGGAACCGCCGCTTCAAACGCCGCAAGACCTGCCACATCCCCGGCCAGCACCAGCATACCGCC
>JAWUWF010000079.1:0-23939 GCA_034111985.1 Pseudophaeobacter sp. | reverse complement strand
CCTTGACCGAGGGGTGGATCATGTCCAGCGCGTGATAGGAGCGATCTCCGTGGGGCACAAGATCGGCGAGGGAGAGGAAGCACACCCCTTCGTCTTGCGCGGCCATCTGGGTTGCGCGGCGGTCCAGCTCCTTGCCCTCGTCCCTGCAGTGCGCGATGAGTGATCCCCTCCCGGGGCTGCGTAGATAGCCGAGGTAGATCACCTTGCTGCCGCTGGCCCGCAGTTTGGCCACAAGCTCCGGTATGGCACCGCTGTTGCCGTCCTCGGACACCAACCGGTTCATCTTGCGGCTGCAGGACACACAGCCACAGCCCAGCCACAGGTCATTGCCGCCGCCATTGACCACCACCCAGTCCCAATCGCCCTTGATCAGCTGTTTGGGAATGCTGAGGCCCGCGGCACCACTGACGGGAAGGTTGTAGAGCATACGCGCCGCCGAGACTGAGCGGTCAACAACCGGCACGCCCAGCTGTTGCTCCATCACGTCCGAGACCGCGCGTTTGGTGCCGCCGTTCCAGGCCAACAGGGAGTCGCCGATGACCAGAACTGCCCCTTCGCGATCCTTCGGCGCGCGCTCTGCGCAGCCAGAGAGGGCAAAGAGGGTGACGCAGGTGACAATGAGTTTCGACAAAAATTGGCGCATGGGCTGAGACTATCTGAGCTGATTGGAAAGGCAATAAAGGGAACAGTTAGAAAGGGAGCCGACAAAAATGCGCAAAAAAACGGAGGGGCGATATGGTGGACCTGGGACTATGTGAGGCCAAACAGAAACGGGGCTGAGCTGCCCGGTGTTCCAACGCCCCGCGTATCGTGAGCGGTCTCGCTCTGCTGGCATCAAAGGGCAGGGACCCACAGCAAAATGCCCGACCATTGGCCGGGCATATGCAATTTGGGTCAGGTAGATTGGGGCAGGTTAGGCCGCAAACAGGTCAGGCCCTAAAAACCAGGCCCCAAAATAGATTAGGCCAGCAGGCGGCGGGCGATGACCTGGGCCTGAATTTCTGCAGCCCCCTCAAAAATATTGAGGATCCGCGCATCGCAGAGCACCCGGCTGATTTTATACTCCAGCGCAAAACCGTTACCACCGTGGATCTGCAAGCCGTTGTCGGCCGCCGCCCAGGCAACCCGCGCGCCCAGCAGTTTGGCCATGCCGGCCTCAAGGTCGCAGCGGTGGCCGTGGTCTTTTTCCCAGGCCGAGAAATAGGTCAGCTGACGTGCCACCATGATCTCAACCGCCATCATAGCCAGTTTGCCGGAGACACGCGGGAACTCGATCAGGCTCTTGCCGAACTGTTTGCGGTCCTGCGCATATTGCATGGCGATATCCAGCGCTGACTGCGCCACGCCAATGGCACGGGCGGCGGTCTGGATACGGGCGCTCTCAAAGGTCTCCATCAGCTGTTTAAAGCCCTTGCCCTCAACGCCGCCCAGCAGGTTGGCCTGTTTGACCGCAAAGCCGTCAAAGCCCAGCTCATATTCCTTCATGCCGCGATAGCCCAGCACCTCGATCTCACCGCCGGTCAGGCCGGGGGTTGGAAAAGGCTCGGCATCGGTGCCGGGAGTCTTTTCCGCTAGGAACATCGACAATCCACGGTGGTCTGTGGTCTCGGGGTCGGTGCGCGCCAGCAGGGTCATCACATGGGTACGGGCGGCATGGGTGATCCAGGTCTTGTTGCCGGTCACCTCATAGTCGCCGACCTCATTTTTCACTGCACGGGTGCGCAACGAGCCAAGGTCAGAGCCTGTATTCGGCTCTGTGAACACAGCCGTGGGCAGAATTTCGGCGCTGGCGATCTTGGGCAGCCATTGGGCCTTTTGTTCGTCGGTGCCGCCGCAGAGGATCAGCTCGGCGGCGATTTCTGACCGGGTGGCGAGCGAGCCAACACCGATATAGCCGCGCGACAGTTCTTCGGAAACCACAACCATCGAGGCCTTGGAGAGGCCAAAGCCGCCGAATTCTTCGGGGATGGTCAGGCCAAAGACACCCATTTCGGCCAGCTCTTCGATGACCTCCATCGGAATCAGCTCATCCTTCAGGTGCCAGTCATGGGCGTGGGGCTCGACTTTTTCCGAGGCGTAGCGGCGGAACTGGTCGCGGATCATCTCCAGCTCTTCTTCCAGTCCAGAGGCACCAAACATGGTGGCGCCAGCCTGTTCCTGCATCAGCTCTGCCAGACGGCTGCGGGCTGCCTGGGTGTTGCCGCCTTGGCTGAGGGTCACCACGGCGTCAGTGCGCAGCGCTGCCAGCGCGTCCTGCCCAAGGCCCAGATCCTGCAGGCGCAGAATTTCAGTCTGGTTCATCTGAATGCCGCCCTGCACCTGGGCGAGGTATTCGCCAAAGGCGATCTGATGGATCAGCTGCTCCATCTCGTTAAAGGCGCCATCGCTTTGCAGCTTGTCGGCCCAGTGCTGCATCTGACGCAGAGAGTAAACATAGGTCGCAAGCCAGGACAGACCATGGGCGGCGGTCTGGTTTTCCTCGATCAGCTGCCCCGAGACGCGTCCCTCTTGGCTGACCTGATCGCGCACGGCAATCCGGGCTGCCTCCAGAGTGGCTTCAAGGGGGGCAATTGCCGCCGCAGTGAGCGTCAGCAGGTCTGGGAACACAATCGGTTTCATTTGCAGGTCCTGTCCGTCATGAGCCATTGAATCACGTCCTTCTGTGGTCGCTTGGTGGTAAATCACTTTGCGGGTGCAGCGCAACAAAAATACGCCGCACTGCGGCAATTTGATAATAAGTTGCGTGACGGAATTTTGCGCGTGGCTGCTATTTTCTCTGCACCACCGGAGTGATAGGGCAGGGGTATGGACCAGTTTTTCAGCCTCATTTCATCCTCCATTTCTCCGGCGGATCTCAGCATCGCTTTTGCCATTGCTCTGCTGGCCGGCACGGTCAAGGGCATGGTTGGCTTTGCCCTGCCGATGATCCTTGTCTCGGGGTTGAGCATGTTTATGTCGCCGGAGCTGGCGCTGGCCGGGTTGATCCTGCCGACGCTGGTGACGAATTGGATGCAGGCGTTGCGGCAGGGTGTGGCTGCGGCCTTTGCCTCGATCAAGCGGTTTCGGATCTTTCTGTTGGCGGGGCTGGTGTTTTTGCTGCTCAGCGCCCAGATGGTGCGCGTCCTGCCGCAAAATGTGATGTTTTTGGCCATTGGCGTGCCGGTGACGATCTTTGTCCTGTTGCAGCTGCTTGGCATCGCGCTGACCCTGGCGAGACCGACGCTGCGGGTGGAGATCTTTGTCGGCGCCTTTGCCGGATTGATCGGAGGTGTTTCCGGCATCTGGGGGCCGCCAACAGTGGCCTATCTCACGGCGCTTGGTACAGAAAAGAGCGAGCAGATCCGGGTTCAGGGGGTGATTTACGGCCTTGGTGCCTGTGCCTTGCTGCTGGCGCATATTGGCTCTGGCGTGGTGCGGGCCGAGACTCTGCCGTTCTCGATCCTGCTGG
This sequence comes from Pseudophaeobacter sp., assembly GCA_034111985.1. Classification (GTDB taxonomy): domain Bacteria; phylum Pseudomonadota; class Alphaproteobacteria; order Rhodobacterales; family Rhodobacteraceae; genus Pseudophaeobacter. The sequence goes on along the minus strand of JAWUWF010000079.1, from coordinate 20,491 downwards.
TTGTTCCTGCCGTTTTGGGCATGTGGATTGGCGGCCGACTGCATGACCGGATCGATCAAAGACTTTTTAAACAGGCTACCCTTATTGTACTGCTGGTGGCCGGGTTGAATCTGGTGCGGCGCGGCCTGATGCTCTGACGCGCAGGTAGCAAATGCGGCTCTGTTGCGGGGTAAAGACCATAAAGGTGCGTTGGGTGATATGCAGGGTATGAACGCGGAAAGGCTGGCTCTTGGCACGATCCTGATCGCACTGTTGGTGCTGGGGCTGAAACTTGCGGCCTGGTGGCTGACAAATTCGGTGGCGCTGCTGTCGGATGCGCTGGAATCCTTTGTCAACGTAGGCGGCGCGGTGATGGCCTGGATGGCGGTGCACTATGCCAAAAAGCCCGCAGATGCCGGCCATCCCTTTGGTCACTACAAGGCCGAGTATTTTTCGGCCGTTCTAGAAGGCATCATGATCATTATCGCCGCGCTGCTGATTGTTGAGCAATCGGTGCATGCCCTTGGCAATCTACAGTCAACCGCCGAGTGGGGCCGGGCTGGGCTGTTGATCAACGGTGTCGCCCTGGTGCTGAACCTGATCTGGGCTCGGCTTTTGATTGGCCGCGGCAGGCAGCTGAGCTCTCCGGCCCTGCAGGCTGGCGGGCGCCACCTGATGAGCGACGTCTGGACCTCTGTTGGGGTTCTGCTGGGGCTGGTGCTGGCAATGCTGACCGGTTGGACCATATTAGACCCGCTTTTGGCGCTTTTGGTGGCGGTGAATATCCTGCGTGAAGGCTACGGCGTTGTGGTCTCTTCGGTAAATGGCCTGATGGATTCTGCGGCCCCCGAGGATGAGCGCGCGAGAATAGAAGAGCTGCTGCATCAGTCTGCGGCTGGGGCGTTGCAGGTGCATGATCTGAAAACCCGCCGCGCTGGCGTGGCGCTGTTTGTCGAGTTCCATATGGTGGTTGACGGCGCGATGACGGTGCAGGCTTCTCATACCATTTGCGACACCATTGAAGAGGCCATTCAGCAGGCGTTCCCCGAAGCACAGGTCATCATTCATGTAGAGCCCGAGCATCAGCTTGAGCCCTCTGGAATTGAACCGGGCTGAGATTAAACCGGGCTGAGATTGAACTGGGCTGGGCCTTGTCGCCGCAGTGAAGCAATTGCATTTCGTGCTGCGCTGCCGTTTAAGCGCGCCCAAGAGGCACAGGTTTGGCGCAGGCAAGGGGAGCAGTCAGGATGGCGATGCAATGGGACAGGTTGTTGAACGCAGGGCGGCTGTGTCGCCCGGATTTCCCCGAGGCTCCCGGCCGTCCCGCCTATCTGCAGGACTATGACCGGATCCTGTTCTCGGAACCCTTTCGGCGTCTGGCGCAAAAGACCCAGGTGCACCCGCTTTATGAGCACGACCATGTGCATCACCGCATGATCCACAGTTTGGAGACCGCCAGTGCCGGACGCTCGCTGGGCACGCTGGCCGGGCAGGCGATGCTGCAGCAGGGCTATATCCACGAGGCGCAGCGCGAGGTGATTGCCGGCACCATTCAGGCCGCCTGTCTGGTGCATGACATTGGCAATCCCCCCTTTGGTCATTCCGGCGAAGACAGTATCGGTGAGTGGTTTGCCGCGCAGTTTCGCGCCGGCACCGGTGTTGCCGGATCGATTGCCAAGGCGCAGCAGGGCGAGTTCGCCGCCTTTGAGGGCAATGCGCAGGGGTTCCGCATTGCCACACAGTTAGAGATGGCCCGGCGTGAGGGCGGCATGCGGCTCTCTTACGCCACTTTGGGCGCCTTTATGAAATATCCCTGTACCGCTGCGGCGCGCCAGCTGGCGCCAAACGGCTATGTGGGGCTAAAGAAATTTGGCGTCTTCCAGTCCGAGGCAGCGCTGTTTGCCGAGGTGGCTGAGGCCACGGGAATGCGGGCTGATGGCGCGGGAGCGGGCAAATACTGGAGACGCCACCCGCTGGCCTTTCTGGTCGAGGCGGCGGATGACATCTGCTACCGCATCCTTGATCTCGAAGACGCAGCCACGGTGGGTGACCTCAGCACCCAGCAGGTGATCGACTGTCTGGAGGACATCGCAGGCAAGCCCAATCGCGAGGACGGCTCCGCGATGACAGCGCGCGAGATTGTCGCGATGCGCCGGGCTGGCGCCATCCATCAGGCGATCGAGGCGGCCGTTGCGGCCTTCATGGCGCAGTATGATGCGATCATGGCAGGAGACTTTAATGATGGGTTGATGGAGGTCTCAAGCAAGGCTGAGGCCTTTAACAACATGAAAGAGATCTCAAACGCGCGAATTTTTACAGCGCAGCGCAAGACCGAGCTAGAGATATCAGGCCGTCAGGTGATCTTTGCGGTGCTGGACCATTTTCACGAACTCTACGCAGATCTGCGTGACAGTGATTGGGATGTTGAGGTGTTTCTGGAGCGCTACGGTTATTGGGCCAAACTGGTCCGGGCGGTGGATCTGGATCTGCGCGGTATCACGGATGAATATACCGCGATGCACAGCCTGGCAGATTTTGTCTCGGGCATGACAGATCGCTATGCCGTAAAGGTCCGCGACATGATCGCCGGGCGGATCTGAGCAGAGTTTAATTTGGCAGCTGCCTGTTGTTTCATAAAACGAAAAAACCCGGCCACTGGCCGGGTTTTGAGTTTGTGACAGATCGCAGGCCTTAGCTGATCGCGGCGGCTTTTACGTCTTCGTCGATATAGGGCAGATACTGCTGGAAGTTGTTCGAGAACATCTCAACCAGTTTCAGGGCCTGTTTGTCATAGGCGGCCTGATCGTCCCAGGTGCGGCGCGGGTCCAGCAGCACTTCGGCAACGCCGGGCACCGAGACCGGCACGTCAAAGCCAAAGTTGCTGTCCTTGCGGAATTCGACCTCGGCCAGCGTGCCTTCGAGGGCGGCTGTCAGCAGCCCGCGGGTGGCGCGGATCGGCATGCGCGAGCCAACACCATAGGCGCCACCGGTCCAGCCGGTATTGACCAGCCAGCAGGTCGCACCGTGCTGGGCAATTTTTTCGCGCAGCAGGTTGCCGTAAACCTCGGGGCGACGCGGCATGAAGGGGGCGCCAAAGCAGGTCGAAAACGTAGGCTCGGGCTCGGTCACGCCGCGCTCGGTGCCCGCCACCTTGGAGGTGAAGCCGGACAGGAAGTGATACATCGCCTGCGCCGGGGTGAGGCGGGCAATGGGAGGCAGTACACCAAAGGCATCACAGGTCAGCATGATGATGTTCTTGGGGTGGCCACCCTTGGCGGTCTCGGAGGCGTTGGAGATATAGTGCAGCGGATAGGCGCAGCGCATGTTGGCCGTCAGACTGTCGTCCTCGAAATCCAGCTCTTTGGTCTCGGGGTCAAACACCATGTTTTCGATCACGGTGCCGAATTTTGTGGTGGTGGCGTAGATTTCAGGCTCTGCCTCAGGGTTGAGGCTGATGGTCTTGGCATAGCAGCCGCCTTCAAAGTTGAAGGTGCCATTGTCGGCCCAGCCGTGCTCATCATCGCCGATCAGCACGCGATCCGGATCTGCCGACAGCGTGGTCTTGCCGGTGCCGGACAGGCCAAAGAACACGGCGGTGTCGACGGGGTTGCCCTTGGCGTGGTTGGCCGAGCAGTGCATCGGCATGATGCCTTTTTCGGGCAGCAGGTAGTTCAGCAGAGAGAAGACCGATTTCTTGTTCTCGCCGGCATATTCGGTGCCGCCGACCAAGATTATCTTGCGCTCAAAGTTCATCGCAATAACGGTTTCCGAGCGACAGTTGTGACGCTTGGGATCTGCCTGAAAACTGGGGCAGTTGATGACGGTGAAATCGGCCACGAAATCATTCAGGTCTTCGCGGTCGGGGCGCCGCAACATGGTGCGGTTGAACAGTGCGTGCCAGGCGAGTTCAGCGACCATGCGCACATTGATCGCATGCTTGGGGTCAGCGCCGCCCACCAGATCCTGGACGTGATAGTCGCCGCCCTTCATGTGCTCAATCATGTCGGTGTAGAGATTGTCAAATCCCTCAGGCGACATTTCGGCGTTGTTTTCCCACCAGATTGTGTCCTTGACGCAGTCGGTTTTGACCACGTGCTTGTCCTTGGGAGAGCGCCCGGTGAATTTGCCGGTGGTCACCAAAAAGGCGCCGCCATTGCCAAGGGTGCCTTCGCCGCGCTGAATGGCGGCTTCAACTAATGCAGGCTCCATGAGGTTGTAATGGACATTGCCCAGACCCTCGATACCTTGATCCTCGAGGCGGAAATTCGGGTTAACCCGTCCAGATGCCATGTGTTCTCTCTCCTGTGACGGTTGTGATCAACCGCATACATTAAAAGCTGCGCCCCAAGGCAGATCGGGGCAGAAGGACCGGTAGCGACACCGGTCAAGCAGCTCATAACATGACGTTTCCATGACTGAACAGGACGCTTTGGCGCAGTTAGCGCCACCAAGTTGGAGTTTAGCGCAACCATTTTTGACAATGCCCGATCCTTACCCGATCTGCAGTCATTCTTCAGCAGATGATAAGACATTTTTGCCCTAATTGGGCCCAAAGATGGCCGTGATTCGCCAATGGGGATTGATTCGACGCGTAAGACGGGCGATTAAGAGAAAAAAATACTGATATAAAAGAGCAGGTTTAGGGGCAAGTCCAATGTCGAAGATTGCTTTGGTGGATGATGACCGCAACATTTTGACTTCTGTAGCTATGACGCTCGAAGCCGAAGGGTTTGAGGTGGAAACCTATAATGACGGGCAGGCCGCACTGGATGCCTTTAACAAGAAATTGCCGGATATGGCTGTGCTCGACATTAAGATGCCGCGCATGGACGGGATGGATCTGCTGCAGCGTCTGCGGCAGAAAACCCAGATGCCGGTGATCTTTCTGACCTCCAAGGATGACGAAATAGACGAGGTTCTCGGGCTGCGCATGGGGGCTGACGACTACGTCAAAAAGCCCTTCTCGCAGCGTCTCCTGGTTGAACGCATCCGCGCGCTTCTGCGCCGGCAGGAGGCGCTCAACAGCGATGAGGCCGGAACTGAACCCCCGGAAACCAAGGTCATGGACCGTGGCAATCTGCGCATGGATCCCCTGCGGCACGCTGTCAGCTGGAAGGGCAAGGATGTCTCGCTCACCGTGACCGAATTCCTGCTGCTGCAGGCGCTGGCCCAGCGGCCAGGTTTTGTCAAAAGCCGCGATCAGCTGATGGATGTCGCCTATGATGATCAGGTCTATGTGGATGACCGGACCATCGACAGCCATATCAAACGTCTTCGCAAGAAGATGCGAACAGCGGACACTGACTTTGCAGCGATCGAGACCCTCTACGGGATCGGGTATCGCTACAATGAAGAATAGGGTCGGCAGGCTTTTCCAGGGAGGCATGCACCAATGCGTGACACTGGTCTGACAACGGGTCAGCAAGACGGGGATGTGGTTCTGGGCGACGATTGGGTCGCACCGGATCAAACCGTTGCTGCCGAAATGCAGGTGCGGCGGGCGCGGCGTGGTTTTTTCTCGCTGAAAGGCTCACCGCTGACGCGCAAGATCATCACCTTCAATCTGATTGCGCTGATCATTTTGGTTGCGGGCATCCTCTATCTTAATTCGTCACGCCAAAGCCTGATCAAACAGCGCGCCGGGGCCCTGTTGGCCGAAGTGTCGCTGATTGCCGATGTGTTTGAGGCTGTTCTGCCATCCTCTGGGGCGGTGAGCCTCTCAACAGGGGATGGGATCGATGTTGCGCAGACCCTTGATGGGTTGACCCTGCGTGGCGGGATCGAGGCCTTTGTCTTTGATACCTCTGGCGTGCTGGTGGCGCAGGTGACGGGGGTGGATCGCCCGGATGCCTTGAATGCGCTGAACGAAAGGGCCAAGAACCGGACGCTCATTTCTGACGGGCTGTCCTCCCTGTGGTCGGCCCTTGGCGGTGTATTCCAGTCGAAACCGCCAGATGACAGTGCTTTGATCAAGCCGTTGCAAGATCAGTTGCGCAGTCTGGCGCAGAAATCCCTGAACGGCACCGCCAATATCGAGGTCGTGGTGGATACCAGCGGCGGCACGGTTTTTTCCGCGGTTGCCCCGATCCTCAGCAACGGCACGGCCATTGGCATGGTGGCTTTGACCTCACCGATCGGTGAAATCGACGCTTTGGTGCGCGGCGAGCGCGAGCGGGTGCTGCAGATCTTTATCATTGCCCTGTTGGTCTCTGTGGGGCTCAGCCTTGTGCTGGCCTCGACCATAGCCAACCCGCTGGCCGATCTGGCCGAAGCGGCAGAGTTGGGGCGCGACCGTGACACCCGCCGGGCGCAGTCGAGCCGCATTCGTATTCCAGACCTTTCGGCCCGCCCGGACGAGATAGGCCGGTTGAGCCGCGCGCTGCGGGGCATGGTCAAAGCGCTCTACAGCCGGATCGACAGCAATGAACAATTTGCCGCTGATGTGGCCCATGAAATCAAAAATCCGCTGGCCAGCCTGCAATCGGCTGTTGGTACGCTGCGCATGGTCAAACGCGATGACCAGCGCGAACAGCTGATGGAAGTGATCGAGCATGACGTGCGCCGGCTGGACCGCCTGGTGAGCGACATCTCCAATGCCTCCCGTTTGGACGCCGAGCTGGTGAAAGAGGAAGAAGAAGAATTCGATCTCCTCAACATGCTCAACAATCTCAATCAGTATCTGGGCGAAGATGCGCGTGCCAAGGGGATCGACTATATCACCGACCTGCCGCAACGTGCGGTGGTCGTGCAGGGGCTTGAGGCGCGGCTTGCGCAGGTGTTTGTCAACCTGATCACCAATGCGATTTCCTTTTGCGAAGAGGGCGATGCCATTCGCGTCTGGGCGCGGCGCCGGGACAACCGGGTGCTGATCGTGGTCGAAGACACCGGCCCCGGCATTCCGGAACAGGCACTGGCAAAGATCTTCAATCGGTTTTACTCGCAGCGTCCGGTGGAGCATTTTGGCAATAACTCGGGTCTTGGCCTTGCCATTTCGAAACAGATCATCGAGGCCCATGGCGGCGTGGTCTGGGCAGAAAACATCCGTCCCACCGAAGCCGACGTGACCTCGGAGCCATTGGGGGCACGCTTTGTTGTCGGCCTACCTGTCTGACCTTTGATGAGCACGCACACCGCCTCACGCCTCACACTGCACGCCAGCTGTGTGGCGCTTGCGGGCCGTGGGATGCTGATCCGGGGGGGCTCTGGTAGCGGGAAATCCGCATTGGCGCTGCAGATGATGGGCTATGGGGCCGATCTGGTGGCCGATGACCAGGTCCAGATCTGGCGCGAGGCGGATCAGGTCAAGGCGCAGGCGCCGGAAGGTCTGTCAGGCCTCATTGAGGCGCGCTATATGGGGATTTTGCGGGCGGCGACCGATGTGGATATAGCAATCTGTGCTATCGTTGATTTGGACCACCTTGAAGTCGAGCGCCTTCCGGTACAGAGATATGAGGCGCTACTGGACCAACGAATGGCGGTCTTTCACCGGGTAGAGGGCGCTTATTTTGCCGCTGCCCTGATACAATACCTCAAAGCCGGAGCTGTGGACCCTGATGCAAAACCCTGACCCGCTGACCGCCAATGTCTGAGGCGCAAGCAACTCCCATTGTTCTGGTGACGGGGCCCTCGGGGGCCGGGCGCACGACGGCGATCAATGTGCTAGAGGATCTTGGTTTTGAAGCCATCGACAACTTGCCTCTGCGGCTGTTGCCGGGGCTGGTCACTGCGGCGGGTGTTGCAGGCCCCATGGCACTGGGGCTGGACAGCCGGAACCGTGATTTCTCCCCGGCGGCCCTGCTTGAGGTGATTGATATGCTGGAGGCGCAAGAGCGCTGCGAGCTGTCAGTGCTCTATCTTGACTCGCGCCCAGAGGTTCTGCTGCGGCGATATTCGGAAACCCGTCGTCGCCACCCCCTGGCCCCGGCTGAGACGCCAGCCATCGGGGTGCAGCGCGAGATGAGCCTGATGGCCCCCATCCGCGAGCGGGCCAGCATGTTGCTGGAAACCTCTGATATGAACGTGCATCAGCTGAAGGCCGAGATCGAGCACCTCTTTGCCCCCGATGGGCGCAGCCTGGCGCTCTCTATCCAGAGTTTTTCCTACAAGCGCGGCGTGCCGCGCAGCATAGACATGGTGTTTGACTGCCGGTTTCTGGACAACCCCTACTGGAATGCGGATCTGCGCGCGCTGAACGGCTGCGATGCGGCCGTGCAGGCGCATGTGAAGGCGGATGCCCGCTATGAGGGCTTCTTTTCCAGGGTGCTGGACATGACCCAATTCTTGTTGCCAGCGTACCGGGACGAGGGTAAATCCCATCTTTCGATTGCTTTTGGATGCACCGGCGGTCAACATCGCTCGGTTACACTGGCAGAAACCCTCGCAAAAGCCCTTGCAGAAGAGGGCCAGCAGGTGTCAATTAGACACCGCGAGCTGCAAGGCTAGCACAAATACGGAGTGGCAGGGTTGATCGGTATCGTGATCGTGGCGCATGGCGGGCTTGCCAGGGAATACCTGGCAGCTGTTGAGCATGTTGTGGGCCCTCTGCCCAGTCTTATGGCCATCGCCATCGGACCTGATGATGATCGTGATGACAAGCAGAGTGAAATATGTGCGGCGGCGGACAAGGTCGACAACGGTGGCGGTGTAGTTGTTGTGACGGATCTTTTTGGCGGATCTCCGTCTAATCTCAGTCTGCGCGCCTGTGAGCCGCCTAACCGGCGCATTCTATACGGAGCTAACTTGCCGCTGTTGATCAAGCTCGCCAAGTCTCGTGACCTCACGGTGGGGGAAGCCGTGCGAAAGGCAATGGAAGCAGGACGCAAATATATCAACTCGCAAAATATTAACCCCGAAGGGGAGCAGGCGCGTTAAATGACTTTGAAGACATTGAAAATCGTGAACGAAAAGGGGCTGCATGCGCGCGCCTCGGCCAAATTGGTAGAGGTTGTGGACGGCTTTGATGCCACAGCTGAAGTTTCAAAGGATGGAATGTCTGCCTCGGGAGACAGTATTATGGGGCTTTTGATGTTGGCAGCCTCGAAAGGAACGACTATTGACGTCGAGACTTCGGGGCCAGATGCTGGTGCTCTTGCTGACGCAGTAGAAGCTCTGGTTGCAGACAAATTCGGCGAAGGCTTTTAGTTTCGGGCCCTCGAACTGACGGGAATGGCACAGTGGCGGATACCTCACATGATCGCAACACCGGCGTCGCGCCGGAGGCTGAAGAGGCAAATGGCGAGGTCTATGACCGTCGTACGCTGACCTATGCCAATTCCTTTGATGATCGCGGGACCTCTTGGGCGATCAAGGCCATCGAATGGATGACCGGCAAGCTGACCATTCTGCGCATGGTCCAGAAATTCGAAAAACAGAACGCTGAATACCGCGGGCAGAAATTCTGGCGGGGTGCGCTCAATATCATGGGCATCGATTTGTTGACCCCGGAAGAGCAAATAAATCGCATCCCTGCTGAAGGGCCTGTGGTGATTGTCGCCAATCATCCACATGGCATGGTGGACGGGATGATTTTTGCAGATCTGATCGGCCGGGTGCGACAGGACTACCGCATTCTCACCCGCTCGGTGCTCACAGGTCTGGACGAGGCGGCGACCTCTTTTATGATCCCTGTGCCCTTTCCGCATGATCCGGAAGCGCAGCGTAAAATGGTTGAGATGCGCGCCAAAACCATGAGCCACCTGAAAGAGGGTGGCGTTGTGGCGCTGTTTCCATCGGGTGTGGTGATGACCTCGGAAACCTGGTTTGGCCCGCCAATCGAGCAGGAGTGGAACGTCTTTACTGCCCAGCTGATCCGCCGCTCCGGCGCAAGGGTGGTTCCGATTTTCTTTCCGGGCAACAACTCCCGCAGCTATCAGATCGCCAACCAGATTTCTCCGATCCTGCGTCAGGGATTGCTGCTGCACGAGATCGTCCGCGCCTGTAACAAGCCGCAGGCCCCCGTAGTTGGAGAGCCTTTGACGGATGCGCAGATGCAGCAACTGCAAAGCGATCCACGCGGATTTATGGCCTGGCTGCGCGAACATACACTGGGCCTGGGGAAGGCCACCTGAGCCGCAGGACGTGAGCGGCTGGCAGCGCTACAAAGCCGAAAACACTGTGAAGCTGCGAACGCCGTAAAAAGAAGCGCCCCAGGGGGCGCTTTTTGTTTTTGCAGGGTTGGCGTGCCGGACTTTGTCGTCCTACTGGAGACTTAGCGAGTCGGAACAGGTTCCTCACCGCGATAGTCATAAAAGCCACGTTGTGTTTTACGGCCGAGCCAGCCGGCCTCGACATATTTGGTCAGCAAGGGGCAGGGACGGTATTTGGTGTCGGCCAGACCATCGTGCAGCACGTTCATGATCGCAAGGCAGGTGTCGAGACCGATGAAATCAGCCAGCTCCAGCGGCCCCATCGGGTGATTGGCGCCCAGCTTCATGGATTCGTCGATTGATTTGACCGAGCCCACACCCTCGTAAAGCGTGTAGACGGCCTCGTTGATCATAGGCATCAGGATGCGGTTGACGATAAAGGCAGGGAAAGCTTCGGCGCTGGCGGCTGTTTTACCCAGCCGCTCTACCACGGTGCGACAGCTGGCAAAGGTCTCTTCGTCGGTGGCGATGCCACGGATCAGCTCGACCAATTGCATCACCGGCACCGGGTTCATAAAGTGGAATCCCATGAACCGCTCGGGGCGGTCCGTGCGGCTCGCCAGGCGGGTGATTGAGATCGATGAGGTGTTCGAGGTGAGAATCGTATGGGGCAGAAGGTGCGGCTGCAGGTCTTCAAAGATCGCTTGCTTAACAGTTTCACGCTCGGTGGCGGCTTCGATCACCAGATCGGTGGCGCCAATGTCGGCCAGTGACAGCGTTGTCGTAATCCGGGCCATCGCCTCGGTGACCTCGCTTTCGGCAATCTTGCCCCGGCTCGCCTGACGCGCCATGTTACTGTGCATCGCACTCATGGCTGCGTCCAGAGACTGTTGATTTATGTCATTTAAAACAACATCATACCCAGCCAGAGACATGACATGAGCGATGCCGTTGCCCATCTGACCTGCGCCGATGATGCCTATCTTTTTGATATCCATGCCAGTGGCTCCCAATTTGCCTGCGCTGCGATCTTATCGGGCGCTTTGGGGCAGACACAAGGCTGCACTCCCGGAATTTTAGGTGAAATTTAACTTTAGGGAATTTGCAATCTTTCGCCACCAAAGTGATCCTTGGGTGAATATATTGGTGGGAACTATGAGCTACGAACTCAAAAGCGCAGGAGCGCTTTCGGGGGGCACGTGTTGTTATGCCGGATCGCGGCTGCCGGTACGTGGCCCCAAAAGAGATTTGACGACTCCATATATCGCATTCCTGGGGGGGACTGAGGTTTTTGGACGGTTCGTTGAAACTCCCTTTGTTGATGTTAGCGAGTCTTTGTTGAAGATTCCTTGTATCAATCTGGCAGCTGTCAACGCGGGGCTGGATACCTTTGCGTGCGATGAGGCGCTTCTGGGCGTTGCGCGGGATGCAGCGCTGTCGGTGGTGCAGCTTTTGGGCGCACAAAACGTCTCAAACAGGTATTACCGGGTGCATCCAAGGCGCAATGACCGGTTTTTACAGGCGCAGCTTCCTCTAAAGCAGCTGTTTCCCGAGGTGGATTATACCGAGTTCCATTTCAACAAGCACCTGTTGACGACGCTGCAGGCGCTGTCAGAAGAGCGCTTTGACGAGGTGCGACTGCATCTGCAAGAGACCTGGCTGACCCGCATGCAGCAGGTGATCCACAGCTTGCAGGGGCGGGTGGTGATGCTCTGGATCTCATATGATCTTAAAGGCAGTGCTGCCTTTACTCATGAACCGGTCCTGGTGACCCGGCAAATGGTCGAGGCGCTGCAGGCCAAGACCAAGGGCCTGGTTGAGGTGTCCGTCGATACGGCTGGGCCGGTGGATGATTTTGATGGCATGATCATGGGTGAGCTGGATTTTCCGGCCGCGCAGCACATGCTGGGCCCAAGAGAACACGCCCGGATTGGCTGTGCGCTGGCTGAGAAGCTGCAGGACCTGTCCATTCAGGACATTGCTAAATCCGCCTAGGCCGTTTTGCCTATGGGTTTTGAATTTGCCCGTTGGGTTTTGAAACCTGTTGGCATTTGGAAACGCAAACGGGGCTCGCAATTGCTGCGGGCCCCGTTTCTATTTTCTGCTGTGTCACAGGATCAGCTCCTGTGACACGATTTTCAGCTTCAGCCGAGTTTCTCGGTGAGCTCGGGCACAGCGGTAAAGAGATCTGCAACCAGACCAAAGTCAGCAACCTGGAAGATCGGCGCTTCTTCGTCCTTGTTGATCGCAACGATCACTTTGGAGTCCTTCATGCCGGCCAGGTGCTGAATCGCACCGGAAATACCGATGGCGACATAGAGATCCGGCGCCACAACCTTACCAGTCTGGCCAACCTGCCAGTCGTTGGGGGCATAGCCAGAGTCAACAGCCGCACGCGAAGCACCAACTGCCGCGCCCAGCTTGTCAGCCAGACCTTCGATCAGTTTGAAGTCTTCCTCGGAGCCAACACCGCGGCCCCCAGAGACAACAACACCAGCCGAAGTCAGCTCAGGACGGTCAGAGGCGGCAACCTTGTCTTCGACCCACTCAGAGAGGCCGGGGTTCTCGGCGGCGCCAATGGTCTCAACAGGAGCCGAGCCACCATCGCCGGCTACGTCAAATGTCGCGGTGCGGAAAGAGATGACTTTCTTTGCGTCCGAGGATTTGACGGTCTGGATGGCGTTGCCTGCGTAGATGGGGCGCTCAAAGGTAGAGCCGTCCACAACAGCTGTCACATCCGAGATCACCATGACGTCAAGCAGTGCCGCCACGCGGGGCAGAACGTTTTTGGCGTCGGTGGTGGCAGGGGCGACGATGTGCTCGTAGTCACCCGCAAGCGATACGATCAGCGCCGCTGTGGGTTCCGCAAGGCGGTGGCCAAGCGATGCATCTTCGGCAACCAGAACCTTTGAGACGCCAGCGATCTTGGCAGCCTCTGCACCGGCCGCAGCAGCGGAGGCGCCAGCAGCCAGTACGGTGACATCACCCAGAGCCGCAGCAGCCGTCACGGCCTTTGCGGTTGCGTCCAGCGCCAGGGCGCCATCGGTCACTTCAGCAAGGAGAAGAACAGCCATTACACAGCCCCCGCATCTTTGAGTTTCTCGATCAGCTCATCAACGGAGCCAACCATGATGCCAGCAGCACGCGTCGCAGGCTCGGTGGTGGAAACCACTGTCAGGCGCGGTGTGACATCGACGCCGTAGTCGGCGGCTGTCTTTTCGGCCATCGGCTTTTTCTTCGCCTTCATGATGTTTGGCAGCGAAGCATAGCGTGGCTCGTTCAGACGAAGATCAACAGTGACGATGGCAGGCATCTTCACGCTGATGGTTTGCAAACCGCCGTCAACTTCGCGGGTCACTTTGGCAGTGTCGCCATCGATGTCCAGCTCAGAAGCAAAGGTGCCCTGCGACCAGCCCAGAAGGGCGGACAGCATCTGACCGGTTGCGTTCATGTCGTTGTCGATCGCCTGCTTGCCTGCCAGAACCAGGCCGGGCTGCTCTTCGTCGACGATCGCTTTGAGGATCTTGGCTACAGCAAGAGGCTCAATGTCGTTGTGAACGTCATCAGCGGCAATAACCAGGATGGCGCGGTCTGCGCCCATGGCCAGCGCGGTGCGCAGGGTTTCCTGGGCCTGTTTCACGCCGATCGAAACAGCAATGATTTCGTCAGCCTTGCCTGCTTCTTTGAGGCGGATAGCCTCTTCCACAGCGATTTCGTCGAAGGGGTTCATCGACATTTTGACGTTGGCGAGATCGACTCCGCTTCCGTCCGCTTTGACGCGGACCTTCACGTTGTAGTCAATCACGCGCTTGACAGGCACAAGTACCTTCATTTTACGTTCTCTCCTTAACAAACGGCATGCCGCAGACGCGGCTACCCTCTATGCTCTCGCGCTGTTGATACCGGCTCAGTCCGGGTCACAACAGGGAAAAATCGTCACGTTGCATCTCGCAGACGTCGTGTTTTGTCTTTTGTCACGACAATCTTGCAAGAATGTTTCGTGATGGCTGCCCGTTTTTCGTATGATGGCACGAAACGGAACTGGCGGCTTGCTCCGCTGTGACGGGATACGGAGCAAGGATTTGGTAGGCCCGAATCGTCTCCCTGTCGATGGGGGAGAGACCCGGGTGACGCTGCGGCGCAGCATGTGACGCAGGGTGCCTTAGCCGCAACCTGCTCCAATTTCGCACCGAAACAGGCCCGAAAACCGGCCCGCAATTTTGGGCTCAGCGGTTGGCGCCGGGCACCCAAAGTACGTCTTTGGCGCCATTGTCATTGGCCTGACGGGAGGCCACAAAGAACCAGTCGGACAGACGATTGAGATAGGTCACAGCCACCGGGTTTATCGCTTCAACCGTGGCCAGTTCAGTCGTCAGACGTTCAGCCCGGCGTGCCACGGTACGACAAACATGCAGGTGGGCTGCCAGACGGCTGCCACCGGGCAACACAAAACTGCGCAGGGTAGCGAGCTCTTTGTTCATCGCATCAATTTCGGCTTCGAGCCGGTCCACCTGCGAGGCGATCACCCGCAGAGGCGGATATTCCGCATCGGCATCTTTCTCCATCTCAGGGCGGCAAAGATCGGCGCCGAGGTCAAAGAGGTCGTTTTGGATGCGCGACAGGGCCACGTCCATATCATCAGCCGCGTCCAGGCGTGCGACACCAATAAAGGCGTTCAGCTCATCCGAGGTGCCATAGGCATTCACGCGGGCATCATGTTTGGCGACGCGCACACCATTGCCCAGAGCCGTGTCGCCCTTGTCGCCGGTGCGGGTATAGATTTTGTTCAGAACAACCATGGATCACTGGCCTCCTTGACCGCGAAAATAGACATAGGCCACCAAAAGCACCACGGCGATGAACTGAAACAGCAGCCTCATCCGCATGAGCTTATTGGCGTATTTATGATTGAAGGCACCGCCCTTGGCAAAACCACCAAGCCCGAGAATCAAAACCACCACAACAGCGGCCATTGCCAGCACTGCGAGTAAATAAAGCGGATCACCCATTTGATGTCTCCCTTCGCATTTTCCTGCTGCAGGTTTAGCCGCTGCCAAAGGCCTTGGCGACAGGCAATTGCCTATCTTAGCCGTGCCAGGATGCGGTCAATTGCCCGGGTTGTCAGCAGGCGGCGCAAAATTGCCGCAACATGTGTCGGCGTGGTGACGCGGTAGCGCGGCTTTGGTCTTGGCGATTCGCAGGCATGGATCAGCTTGGCGGTTACAGCCGAGGCCGGGAGCTCGAACCGGTCCGGTCCCGTGCTTTCATAGAGCCGTTTCAGCAGAGTTTTTTCATAGAGCGGCCGCAGGGCAGAGCCGCGCCAGTCTATGGAGCGTTCAAAATGCACAATGGCATTCTCGCGGAACTTTGAGGTCACAGGGCCGGGTTCGATCAAAATGACCTTGATGTCGGTGTCATAGAGCTCGATCCGCAGCGTGTCGCTTAGCCCTTCGATGGCATATTTGGTGGCGACATAGGCGCCGCGCCAAGGAAAGGAGACAAATCCCAGAATGGACGAGTTCTGCACAATGCGGCCATGCCCCTGGGCGCGCATCACCGGCAACACCTGCCGGGTCAGCTCGTGCCAGCCAAAGACGTTGGTTTCAAAGATTTCGCGCAGACCCTCGGTGGCCAGGTCCTCGATCGCGCCGGGCAGCCCATGGGCACCATTGTTGAACAAAGCATCCAGAGTGCCGCCGGTGGCCTGCAGCACTTCGGCCAGCCCTGAGGTAATGCTGTCTGCGTCGGTGTAGTCAATGCGGGGGCTGTCAAAGCCCTCGGCGCGCAGGTTCTCGCAGTCCTGCGCCTTGCGACAGGAGGCAAAGACCCGCCAGCCGCGATCCCGCATGCTGCGCGCGGCGTCCAGACCGATGCCTGAAGAGCAGCCGGTGATCAGGATTGTTTTTTGCATCTGGTGACCCTGTTTCTGAAGGCCCACCCTCAGGGCCTGTTCAGAAGGGTTATGAGCGTTTCTTGCTCACCAGGGAAGCGGCAACCCAGCCGACCTTATTGCCAGTCCGGGTGCGCAGTTGCAGCCAACCGGTGCCGCTGTCCTCGAGGATCAGTACCTCATCCCCGGCCAAAAGCCGTGCCATCACCGGGTAGATGGTGCCCGGGCCCTGACGAATATTGACCCGCGAGGCGCGGATTTGACGGATGTCGAGATAGCTCTCGCTATTGGCAGCGGGCGCTGTCGTCTCTGCGGAGGTGAGGCTGGCGTTATGCGTCAATCCGTCAGAGCCAAACTGCGTGGTCATGGCCGCAAGCCCGCCCTGGATCGAGTTCAGATGCAGCGTGCCTGTGTCAGCAGCAGGTGCAAAGGTAGCTCCTGTACCCTGCAATGCGGCTCCGGCGGAGGCGATTTTGGCCAGTGCTATGGCCTGACGGGATTTTGGGTCTGCTGCAGGGCGTGGGGCGGCGTCGGGCTGGATCAGTTGTGTGCCGACCAGAGAGGCGGCACGCACTTTTGCAGTCCGTTGGAATTTTATTGTTGTGCTCACAGGAGGTTGCGTCAACACCTGCGCCTGCTGGCGTGACGCCTCGACAGGTGGTTCAGGCGCTGTGAAATCGCGCCCGCCACTCAACTCGTAAAATCCCCAACCCAAAACGGCAAAAGACACAATAACAAAGCGCGACATGGCGCATCCCCCGGACAACAAATTCAGTAACGGCAATAAATGGCGGCAGGTCCAATTTAACTGGAACACGACATTGGACCACTGCGGCAGCATATGGGCCGACAAAGCCTAGATAAGTTATATTAATATACTCCGAATGGACTGAAAGCACAGGGGAGAGTCGTTCGGCTTCTCCCCCTTTGGGCGCTATCAGCACGAAACCATGTGAGAAGATTCTCTCACCGCCGACCTGAAATGGTCCAGAAGAGGGCTTGAGGGCGCCCGAATCTCTAGGCTCCGGGACTGCTGTCTGGGCTGAATGGGTCGCAAAAGGGCGGCTGTGTGGCAAGATGGTGGATAAATCAGAACCATAGCTTTACCGCGGCAAGTGAGGGAAGTATCACCAAAGCATGAACGACACCGTAGACAATACCGATGCCCCGCTGCCGCAAAACGGCGAGATCCTGGAACCCCTGCGCCGCGCCATTGGCGAGCGCTACCTGACCTATGCGCTCAGCACGATTATGCACCGGGCGCTGCCGGATGCGCGGGACGGTTTGAAACCGGTGCATCGGCGCATTCTTTACGCCATGAGCCGCCTGCGTCTTGGCTCTACGGGCGGGTTTTTGAAGTCGGCCAAAATCTCGGGCGATACCATGGGGGATTTCCACCCGCATGGTGATGCGGCCATTTACGATGCCATGGCGCGTCTGGCGCAGGACTTTAACGTGCGCTACCCGCTGGTCGACGGTCAGGGCAACTTTGGCAATATCGACGGCGATAACCCGGCGGCCTCGCGTTACACTGAAGCGCGCATGACCTTTGTCGCCGAGGCGATGCTGGAAGGGCTGAGCGAGGACGCGGTTGATTTTCGCGACAACTACGATGGCCGCCTGACGGAACCTTCGGTGCTGCCTGCAACCTTTCCCAATATTCTGGCCAATGGCTCGACCGGTATTGCGGTGGGCATGGCGACCAATATCCCGCCGCATAATATTGCTGAACTGATTGATGCCTGTATTCATCTGATCAAATCGCCGGGTGCAGATGATGACACCCTGCTGAAATATGTGCCGGGACCGGATTTCCCCACCGGCGGCATCATCGTCGAGCCGCGCGACAGTATCGCCAAGGCCTATCGCACTGGTCGGGGCTCTTTCCGGCTGCGCTGCAGCTATGAGGTCGAGGATCTGGGCCGTGGACAGTGGCAGATCGTGGTCACCGAGATCCCCTATCAGGTGCAAAAGTCCAAGCTGATCGAGAAGATCGCTGAGCTGATCCAAACCAAAAAGGTGCCGATTCTTGCGGATATCCGCGATGAGTCCGCTGAAGACATCCGTGTTGTGCTTGAGCCGAAGTCGAAAAATGTCGACCCGGACGTGCTGATGAACATGATGTATCGCAACTCAGACCTTGAGCTGCGTTTCTCGCTCAACATGAACGTGCTGATCGATGGGGTCACGCCCAAGGTCTGCTCGATGAAAGAGGTGCTGCGCGCCTTCCTGGATCACCGCCAGGACGTGCTGCAGCGCCGGTCCGAATACCGGATGGGCAAGATCGACCACCGGCTGGAAGTGCTGGATGGCTTTATCATTGCCTTCCTCAATCTGGACCGGGTGATTGATATCATCCGCTATGATGACGACCCCAAAGCGGCATTGATGCGGGAAAACTGGGATCTGGATCATCCGCGTGCCTTTGATGACGCCGACTATGTCACGCCGGCCGCTGGTGGCGAAGGTCAGCTGAGCGAAGTGCAGGCCGAGGCGATCCTCAACATGCGCCTGCGCTCGCTGCGCCGCCTCGAAGAGGTAGAGCTGACAAAGGAACGTGATGCGCTGCGGGATGAACGCGCTGGGCTGGTGGAGCTGCTGGCCTCGGATGAGTTGCAGTGGAGCAAGATCACCGGGCAGCTGCGCGAAACCAAAAAGCAGTTCGGCAAAGATTATGCTGGCGGCGCCCGGCGCACTCTGTTTGCCGAGGCCGGAGAAGTCGAAGATGTGCCGCTGGAGGCGATGATTGACCGCGAGCCGATCACCGTTGTCTGCTCGCAAATGGGCTGGATCCGGGCGATGACCGGCCATATCGATCTGAGTCGCGAGCTAAAGTTCAAAGACGGCGATGGCCCGCGCTTTGTTTTCCACGCGGAAACCACCGACAGGCTGCTGGCCTTTGGCAGCAATGGTCGTTTCTACACCCTTAGTGCCGCCAACCTGCCCGGTGGGCGTGGTATGGGAGAGCCGCTGCGTCTGATCGTTGATCTGCCCAACGAGGTGGAGATCGTCGATATCCTGATCCATCACCCCGAAGGGCGCCTGCTGGTGGCCTCCTCTGCGGGCAATGGCTTTATCTGCGCTGAAAAGGACATCGTGGCGCAGACCCGCAGTGGCAAACAGGTTCTGAACGTCAAAGACGACGACCGTGCCCAGATCTGTATCCCGGTCACCGGCGATCATGTGGCGATTGTCTCGGAAAACGGCAAGTTCCTGGTCTTCTCGCTGGAAGAGATGCCCGAACTCAGCCGTGGCAAAGGCGTGCGGCTGCAGAAATATAATATGGCGCGGGGTAAGCAGGGCTCGCTAGAGCTGGAGGGCGGCCTCAGCGACATCGTGACCTTCAACTGGGATGACGGTATTTCCTGGGAGATGGGCGGCGGCAAGACCCGGCACGAGACCGACCTCAGCCAGTGGCTGGGCAAACGCGCCGGCATCGGCAAGCGTCCGCCGCATGGGTTCCCGCGCAACTATAAGTTCAAGTGAGCGGGTCTGTTGTGTTGACCAAGGGGGTTTTCGCCCATGATATGTGACGCTTGCGCCACCGAAACCCTCAGAGCCCTCCATCCCGGTTTGCCGGCTGGGCGGCTTTGCTCTAACTGACACCTGACCCAAACCTGTATTACTCTCCAATGAGGCCCTTGATGATCCGAATTCTAGCTCTTGTGGCCACGATGGTCCTGCTTGCCGCCTGTGAAGAAACAAAAGTGAACGAGGCGCCCGAGGATTTGGGCGATTTCAAGATGCGGGTCTCCTTCGTCTATACAGATAAGGCGCTGCAATGGCCGCTGTCGCGGGCGGCCAAACCCTCTGAATGGAACGAGCCGATTGAACGCGCCCTTGAGGCCCGGTTGGGGCGCTATACGGGCACTGGGAAATACGATGTGGCCATCACGCTCGAAGGCTTTTTGCTGGCCACGGGGGGCATCCCGGTTCTGGTGAACCCCAAAAGCGCCGCTGTGGTGAATGTCTTTGTTTATGACGTGACAACAAAGACTTATCTGGCCAAAGAGCATCAGATGAAGATCTTTGAGGACACCACCGGAGAAAGCGCCATCATCGGCTCGGGCTATAGTCGCACCAAGGCAGAGCAGATCGACGGTCTGGCGCTGCGGATTGTTGACGGGCTTGAGGAATATATGGCCGAACAACATGCTGAAAAGGGCTGGTTCAGCGGCGGCGTTGTGCCTGAGGCTAAAGCAAAAGACGCGGCCGCAGCGGTCAGTTCCGACCCCGCTGACGTGGCAGAGTAACCACCGGTAGGCCAGCCTTGGCCGAAATCGCGGGTGTCAAGCAGGAACGTCTTGATTTTCGTTCTCAAACCGAATATGCGGCGCGCGCAGAGGAAATCTTGGGTCGGTTGTCGGCCCTCTCTTTCAAAAGGGCGCCTAACAGAATGGCTAAGGAAAAGTTTGAACGTAATAAGCCGCACGTCAACATCGGCACCATCGGCCACGTTGACCACGGTAAAACCACTCTGACCGCAGCAATCACCAAGTACTTTGGTGACTTCAAAGCCTACGACCAGATCGACGGC
>JAWUWF010000078.1:0-16511 GCA_034111985.1 Pseudophaeobacter sp. | reverse complement strand
TACACGGTGGTATGGTGGCAAAAAGCTGGGCGGCGACCGGTTTCGCCGGGTTCAGGATGCAGTGCGGGTCTATCTTGATGATCTGCCCGCCAACGCGAGCTGACAGAGATAAGCTGACTGGAATAAGCTGACAGGGACACGCTGACAGGGACGGCCCCAGTTTGATCCGGTCTGGCCCTGTGGTCAGGTATCGCTTTCGGCCCCTCGTTGATCTGCATCAAGGCAGAGTTGCGCAGCCGCAGGTAAATTTCATGCATCAGATTATGCGGGAGAAGAGCAATGCGCGAACATGCGACCCTTAAGACCCATGCTGTCCTGTTCGACAATATGAGCCGGGCTGTGGGACTGGACCTGCAAGAAGAAGCCATTGCCGGTCGGCTCCAGTTCGACGAAATCTCCGAGGCCGTGCTGCGCTGCAGCCGCTGCGCCCACCCGACAGACTGCGCGGCCCAGCTCTCCGGTGGCGTGGCTGAGCTCTCGGCTCCGCCTGACTATTGCCGCAACCGGGATCTGCTGGGTTTTCTCAAGGAAGACACAGTCTAAACAGTGGATGACCTATGCGGAGCGCAAAACGACTGCCTCCAGGTTAGAGCACAGGTTGTGACACAGGGTATTTTATCTCAGAGATGGCACCCGCGGATTGCGTGAAACCCCTGCCGGGAGGTGTTCCTTGGTGGGGTAGAGTTGTTTGGCCGGGCGGCGTTATCTGGCAAGACACCCCCACAGGTCATAGTCGCTGGCTTCGTCGACCTCGACGGTGACCAGATCGCCAACGGACAACCCTGCGGTGCCCTCATCGATAAACAGATTGCCGTCAATTTCTGGCGCGTCGGCCTTGGTGCGGCAGGTAGCGATGCCCTCTTCGTCGATGTCATCAATGATGACCTGCATGGTCTGGCCGACTTTGGCCTGTAGTTTGGCCTCGGAAACGGCCTGCGCCTTTTCCATGAAACGCTCCCAGCGTTCTTGCTTGATCTCTTCAGCCACATGGTCTGGCAGCGCATTGGAGCGCGCACCAGCGACGTTTTCATATTTGAAACAGCCAACCCGGTCCAACTGCGCCTCATCCATCCAGTCCAGCAGGTGCTGGAACTCGGCCTCGGTCTCGCCGGGGTAGCCGACAATAAAGGTAGAGCGCAGGGTGATATCAGGGCAAATGGCGCGCCAGGCTGCGATCTCGTCCAGTGTCTTGGCACCGGCGGCGGGCCGCGCCATGCGCCGCAATACATCCGGGTGCGAGTGCTGGAAGGGGATATCCATGTAGGGCAGCAGGGCGTTCTCGGGATCGGCCATCAGCGGGATCAGATCGCGCACATGCGGGTAGGGGTAGACATAATGCAGCCGTACCCAGAGCTCATCTGCCGGGGCCAGCTTACCCAACTCACGCGACAGATCGAGGATATGGCTGCGCACATCGCCCCCGTTCCAGGGGTTTACGTCATATTTGCGATCCAACCCATAGGCTGAGGTGTCCTGACTGATCACCAGCAGTTCGCGCACGCCGGCCTTGCCCAGCTTGTCAGCTTCGCGCAGCACCGCATGGGCGGGACGCGAGGCAAGGCGGCCGCGCATGTCGGGAATAATGCAGAACTTGCACTTGTGATTGCAGCCTTCCGAGATCTTCAGATAGCTGAAATGGCGCGGCGTCAGTTGCACGCCGGTAGCGGGCAACAGATCGATAAAGGGATTTGGGTCGGCGGGGACTGCCGCATGCACCGCGTCCAGAACCTGCTCGTATTGGTGTGGGCCGGTGACCGCCAGAATGCGCGGGTGATGTTCGCGGATGTAGTCAGGCTCAGCGCCCAGACAGCCGGTGACAATCACCTTGCCGTTTTCCTTTAGCGCTTCGCCGATGGCATCCAGGCTTTCGGCCTTGGCACTGTCCAGAAAGCCGCAGGTATTGACGATCACCGCATCGGCGCCGGCATAGTCTGGCGAGATGCCATAGCCTTCGGCTCGCAGACGGGTCAAAATCCGCTCGCTGTCCACCAGGGCCTTGGGGCAGCCAAGGGACACCATGCCAAGCGTTGGCTGGCCTGCACGGGGGCCGTCCCCCAGGAGGGGCTTTGGGGCGAGGTCGGGGCGAAGTTCTGGCGGATTGCTGGTCATGGCTGCGCATATAGTACGGGCGCGACCATTTGGGAATGGAGGATTTCGCGCCCGCCACGCATGGTGGGATTGCAGGGACGGCAATGGTCTGGCGAAAGACGCGTGCCTGAATGAGGCGGCAGGAAATGCAATGCTGCATTGCGCCTGCGGCCACTTGCTCTAATCTGTTTTAAAACAAAGGGCAGGAGCAGAATATGCGGTTGGTTTTTCGGATAGTGAGCGCCTTGGGGATTACGGTTGCACTTCTGGTGACGGTGTTATTTTTGTTGCCGGGTGAGAAAGTTGCGGCCCTGGCTGCGGATCAGATTGAGGCGCAGACCGGGCGCAAGCTGACCTTTCAGGGTGATGTGCGCTTTACGCTCTGGCCGATTCTGGGGGTGAATTCCGACGGGGTGACGCTGTCCAATGCCGATTGGGCCGGGCCTGAGCCGATGCTGACAGCCCAGCGTCTGTCGATCGGAATTTCAGGATCGGATCTGTTGCGCGGCAAGGTGCGGGTGACCGAGATCTCGGCATTGCTGCCGCATCTCAACCTTTCGGAGCGCGCCGACGGTGTGGGTAACTGGGTTCTGGGCAGCATTGATGCCGCTGCAAGCTCTCCTGCGGCCGCGGGCGAAAATCAGAAAACTGTTTTGCCGATCAGCATTGAAAAGCTCTCCCTAACCGGGGCCTCGCTGCGCTATCAGCCACATGTGGGCGCGCCGGTCGAGATGTCGTCGGTTGATGTGGAGCTGCAATGGCCAGATCCCAGCGGCACCGTGAATATGGACCTGACGCTGCGGCCAGCTGGTGAGCCGCTGCATGTTGTCGCCGAGGTGGGAACCTTTTCGGCGTTCCTGAGCGGGAATGTCTCTTCTGTTGGGGCATCAGTTGAGGCAGAGGGCGGATTTCTGCGTTTTGATGGCCGGGCGGATCTGACAGGGGCTGCGACGGGGCGGGTGACTGCAAAGACCAGCAATACCAGTGCCTTTCTGACGGCTTTGGGACAGGCTGGGATCACCCTGCCCAAGGGGCTGGGCCAGGCCATGAGCATTGGCGCCGATGCCACCTATACCACAGATGGTCGCCTTGCGTTGCGCGACATGGCACTGGATCTGGATGGTAACCGCCTGGAAGGAGCTGCAGATATTGCCTTTACAGAGGTGCCGCAATTCACTGCTCAGCTCAATGGCGGGCATTTAAAGGTTCCGGGACTTGCGGAGGCTTCTGCGTCGCCTGACGTGACAGGTACAGAGGGCGCAGCCGCTTCGGCCTGGTCAAAAGAGCCGATTGATGCCTCGGGCTTGGCCCTGGCCAATGGCACCGCAGTGCTGAGCTTTGACAGCCTCACTGCAGCTGGCTACGCGTTTGGGGCCAGCAAACTCTCCCTGACGCTGGATCGTGCCCGCGGCGTGCTGAAACTGCAACCGGCGGCTCTGTTTGGCGGTGAGGTGCAGGGACAGTTGGTGGCCAATAACCGCAATGGGTTCTCTGCCGGGGGAAAACTGACCTACAACGGCATCCGGCTGGAAAAGGCGTTGGATCAGGTTGCGGGCTATGACCGCCTGAACGGCATGGCGCTGGGTGAGGTGGAATACCTGGCATCCGGCAACACGCTGGATGCGCTGATGCGCTCGCTCTCTGGCAAGGGCTGGGTCGAGGTCAGCAAGGGGTTCTTCTCTGGCTTTGATCTTGAGGGGTTGATGCGCTCGGGGCAGGGCAATGGTGGCAGTACGGTGTTTGACCAGTTGACCGGCAGCTACACTCTCAGCAAAGGCAATTTGCAGAACGATGATTTGTCGATTACTCTCAAAGGGCTGCGGGCAAAGGGCGCCGGGCGCATAGGCCTGGCGGACCAGGATCTCGACTATCTGTTTACGCCAACGATTTCTGGTGTGAACGGTGCGGCGGGGCTGTCTATTCCTGTGGCCATCACAGGCCCTTGGTCGGATCCCAAAATTCGCCCTGATCTGCAAGGGGCTCTGCAGCCGCAAATTGACGCGGTTGAGCAGGAGGCCAAGGATCGGCTGCGTCAGAAACTCGCAGAGGAGCTGGAGACCCAGATTGCTCCGGAGCAGGACCTCAACGAGGTGATCCGCGACCGGATTGAGCAGGAAGCGAAGGATCAATTGCTGCGTCTGTTGCAAAGGGACTGACGCGAGGGTGTTTTCACCCATGCGGTTTTTGGCTTGGCGGCATCGTTCCAAATGTAGAAGGAGCCCGCCTGTCAGCAGGCCGCTGCTATAAGGCCACTGCCAAAAGACGAGTGCTAAAAGACGACTACCAAAACAACTGTTCCATAATGTAAAACGGGCTCGCCGATAGGCGAGCCCGGGTCGCCTGCCACAAGGCAGGGGAAATCCCTCAGATCTGTTTAGATCGTTTGATCGTAGTCGCCGACCAGCGGCTCGGTGCGGATCACAGCGTCAATATCCGCAAAGATGGCCCGCATCTCGGCTTCGCTGTCTGAGCTTTCGCAAACCACCACCAAATTCGGCGTATTGGAGGAAGCGCGCACCAGCCCCCAGGAGCCATTGTCGAGGATAACACGGGCGCCATTCACCGTCACCACTTCCTTGATGCTGCGCCCGGCAAGGGGCTCACCGGCAGCGTGTTTCGCGACCAGCTTTTCCACCAGACGCTCCAGCACGGTGTATTTTTCCGTGTCGGCACAATAGGGTGACATGGTTGGGGTCGACCAGGTCTTGGGCAGGGCTTTGCGCAGGTCCGACATCGACATGTCGGGATTGCGCTCCATCAGCTTGCAGATCTCGACGGCAACGCGCATGCCGCAGTCGTAGCCGCGGCCAATGGGCTCGGCGAGGAAATAATGCCCGGATTTCTCAAACCCTGCCAGCGCGCCGATCTCTTTCACCCGGCGTTTCATATGGCTGTGGCCGGTTTTCCAATAGTCCGCTGTCGCGCCGTTCTTGATCAGCTCGGGGTCAGAGGCAAACAAGCCGGTGGATTTGACGTCTGCCACAAAGGTTGCATTGGGATAGATCTTGCTCAAATCACGCGCCATGATGACGCCCACCTTGTCGGCAAAGATCTCTTCGCCCTCATCGTCCACCACACCGCAACGGTCGCCATCGCCGTCAAACCCCAGCGCCATATCCGCACCCGAGGCTTTGACGCTGGCAGACATGTCGTGCAGCATCTCCATCGCTTCGGGGTTCGGGTTGTAATGGGGGAAGGTGTAGTCGAGCTCATTGTGGCTGGGCACCACTTCGACACCGATGCGTTCAAACAGCTCTGGGCCAAAGGCCGAGGCAGTGCCATTGCCGGTGGCGCAGACCACCTTGAGCTTGCGGGTCATTTTGAAATCACCCACCAGATCGTCCAGATAGGCCTCTTTGACGCCATCGACAAATTCGTAAGACCCACCAGGGCGGGTTTCTGTTTCGCCGTTCAGCACGATGTCACGCAGCTCTGCCATCTCGTCGGGCCCATGGGTCAGCGGGCGCTCAAAGCCCATTTTGACGCCGGTCCAGCCATTGGGGTTATGGCTGGCGGTGACCATGGCCACGGCGGGCACATCAAGGTGAAACTGAGCGAAATAGGCCATGGGAGAGACGGCAGGGCCAATGTCTTTGACCTGAATGCCGGCCTGCATCAGGCCCAGGATCAGCGCCTGTTTGATCGACAGAGAGTAGTCGCGATAATCATTCGCCACGGCGATCACTGGCGGGATGCCGCGCCGGTGCATTTGTGTGCCAAGCCCAAGGCCCAGGGCTGTGATGCCGGGCAGGTTGATCTCTTCGGGGTATTTCCAGCGCGCATCATATTCGCGAAAGCCCGTGGGGGTGATCATCGGGTCGCGCAAAAAATTCCAAGTATTTTGCTGCACCGGGGAGCTTGGCTTCTTCATCTCTAAAATCCCTTTGGGCTTAAATCTGTATTGGATTTGCTTTGGCGAGGGCGTCAAAACCCATCAGCGTTTCAATCAATTTTGGCATCTGGTCGAGGTAAATCATATTGGGCCCATCACAGGGGGCATTGTCCGGGTCCTCATGGGTTTCCATAAAGACCGAGGCAATGCCGGTTGCGACTGCGGCGCGGGCCAGGACCGGAGCGAACTCGCGCTGGCCACCAGAGGCGCCGCCCAGACCACCAGGCTGTGCCACGGCATGGGTTGCATCCATTACCACGGGATAGCCGGTGCGCGCCATCTCTGGCAGGCTTTGCATATCAACCACCAGACGGTTGTAGCCAAAGGAGACGCCCCGTTCGGTGAGCATGATGCGACTATTGCCGGTGCTCTCAATCTTGGCGACCACATTGGGCATATCCCAGGGCGCAAGGAACTGGCCCTTTTTGACATTGATCACCGCACCCGGGCGGCCCGCAGCCAGCAAGAGCGAGGGCTGACGGCACAGGAAGGCGGGGATCTGGATGATGTCACAAACTGTCGCGACAGGCGCACAGTGGCCGGCCTCGTGGACGTCGGTGATAACCGGCACGCCAATGGCATCCTTTACCGACTGCAAAACCTCCAGGCCCTTATCCAGCCCCAGCGCTGGCTTGGCATTGATCGATGTCCGGTTGGCCTTGTCATACGAGCCTTTAAAGACAAATTGCGCCCCGACCTTATCGCAGGCCTCCTTAAGGGTGCCTGCGATCATCTGGGCGTGATCTGCGCTCTCCAACTGGCAGGGGCCAGCCAGAATGGTCAGGGGGCGATCATTGCCGATGATGAGGTCGGCGACTTTGATATTTTTCATGATTTACGACGAAACCTGTTCTCGGAGAATAGACGCTGTGAGTGAACACAGCAGATAGATACCGGAAAAGATCAGGAAAGCCAAAATCGTATTTTCGAACTTGCGCGGGTAGGTCGCCTCTTCGCTGGCCACCGGTGCCACCGCAGTGGTCAGATACCGGACCTGGCGGTTGGCCTCCATGCGGGTGGATTCCACTTGCTGCAAAGCCGATTGCAGCATCAGATCACGGGTCGCCAGATCCGCCTGCGCCATCTGAATTTGCACCCGGTGATTGGCAAGCGAGTTTTCGCCAGCCGAGGCATCGGTCATGCGCCCGTTCAGGCGCTCAATCACTCTGCTGACCCGGTCAATGTCTGCCTGCACACCGTCGACCTTGGCGCGGTTGGGGCGCGCGTTGTCGAGCAGGGCTTCCAGCTCCAGCTCTTTTTGCTGCAGCTGGACTTCAAAGGTGTTGATCTGCGAGCGCAGCGACAGGATGACGCCTTCAGGGTCTAGTACCATACCGTCCTGCTGCAGGTGCACCAGGCGCTCCTGGGCCTCGCGGCGTTTGCCTTCTGCCAGCTCCAGCGCTGCCTCAGAATCGCCAACCTGATCAGCCCGCTTTTGCTCTGACAGTTGGTTCACTTCTTCCTGGGCATAGCCAATCAGGCGACGAGAGAATTCGGCCGACACTTCGGGGTCCGCGGCAGAGACCTCCATACGGACCACGCCTTCGGTTGGATCGTAGCCAATCTTCACGTTGCGTGAATAGGTTTTGTAGGCCTCTTCATTGGTCGCACCAGGGTTGAGGCGCTGGATGGGGTCGATCCAATCCTGGGTAAAGTGGGCTTTGAACCCCATCTCTTCGTCCAGGCGCAGCATAGCACCTTTGGATTGCAGGTAGCCCTGCACCGCGATGGAGTCCTGACTGGTGGCAAATTGGGTGCCGCTCAACAAGCCGCTGACAGCGCCGGCACCATCTGCTTTGAGGACCAGGAACTCGGATTTGGTCGCATACATCGGCGTGGCGACGGCGTAAAAGAAATATCCGGTAATCAGCGTCGGCAACATGACAAAGAACGCCAGGCGTCCCATCAGCAGGATCAGTTTGCGCCGACGCCGCCCGGCGATATCGCGCTGGATTTCCTGAATTTCACGGTTGCGCCGCTCGGCCGGGCTCATGTCCGTCGCGGGGAGGGTGGTCTTTGCTGCGGGCATGGTCTGGGGCAGCTGCATTGGGCCACCCACAGCCGGTGTATTGCCCGGATGAGCCTTGTTCTGCGGCACCACAAGTTCAAGCATGTTGGCGCGTTTGAAGGGATCAATGCCTTTTTCGCGCAGCAGGCGCACGGCGTCAAAATCCGAGGTGGCAGGCAGGTCATGCTTTTGTGCGACCCGTCGCGCCATGCGCAGCTGGCGCCCGGTGAGGCCTTCCTTGCGGATGACGTTGATATCGGTCTCAAGACGGGTTTCGCGCGCCGAACTCACCTGACCTGACAGGGCAGGTCCTGCTTCTGAAGACCTAGGCCCTGAAGACGAATCCTGTGCAGATGATCCCCGCGAAGGTGAGGACTGGGGCGACGGGTCCTGTCCCGGTTGTCCCGCCTGTCCCGGTTGTGCGGGGCTGGGCTGGGCCTTGGCTGACGCGCTGGCTGCTCCGGCGCTGCTTTCAGCAGCAGGTGCCGGAACAGGGCGCGCGGCGGCTGTCGCCGTGGCAGCATCCGGACTCGCAGGGTTGCGACGAATGCGGAATTTTTTAGCCTTGGGTTTGATAGTCATAGAGCTGCTTCGCTTCTTCCAAGGTTTCAAACATGTTTAATTGCCCGTCCAGTAGAACGGCGGCGGAGCGGGCAAACTTTTCCAGCGTCTTCGCCTGATGCGAGACGATGATGATTGTTGTGGTTTGCAGGCGTTCCTGCAGGATCGAGCCGGCTTTCTTGTTGAACTCCACATCGGTGGTGCTCGGCATGCCCTCGTCGATCAGGTAGATATCGAAATCCAGCGCCAGCATCAGCGAAAAGCTGAACCGGGACCGCATCCCCGAGGAATAGGTGCCGACCGGCTGGTCAAAATACTCTCCCAAGCCGCACAGCCAGCGGCAGTAGGCCTCGACATAATCGGGGTCGAGCCCATAGAGATTGGCGATGTAGCGACAATTGGCCAGGGCCGACAGCCGACTGACCACGCCGCCCATAAAACCCAACGGGAATGAGATTTTGCAGCCGCGACGGATTTCACCCTCATCGGGTTTTTCCAGGCCGGCCATCATATTGATCAGAGTTGTCTTGCCGGTGCCGTTCGGCGCCAGAATGCCAAGAGATTTGCCGATCTCAACCTGAAAGGACGCCCGGTCAAGAACGACCTTGCGCTGGGTTCCAGTCCAGAAGGACTTGCTGACATTTTCAAACTCAAGCATCGCTTGTTCCGGTTTCGCCTGTTGTTGTCTATGACCCCTTGGCGAGGGCTTTGTGTGGCTGGCGCCTCCCAATCGGGAGTGCCTTTGGTGACGGGGTTCAGGATTATCCCAAGAATGTTAAGGGTATGGGCTCCTATTTGGGCATTATTATGTCGAATGATGACATAAAATCTCAAGGATTGATTAACCATTGCATATGGAAACGATCCCATGCTTTGCTTTTTAACTGTTTTCGCAGGGGAAACAATGGGGGCGGCGGTGTTACAACTGGCCAGGTGCACCAAGAGGCAGCGTTAGGGGCGGTAAGAAAGGCAAGAGAGGCAAGAGGACAGGGTGCAGTCAGAGATACTAAGCGATGAGATCCGGGCCTGCAGGATCTGTGCAGAGCGGTTCGCCGCGACGCAGACCGCGCATCAGCCGCGGCCGGTGGCCTGGTTTGCGCCACAGGCCAGGATTTTGATCGCCGGGCAGGCGCCTGGCCTGAAGGTCCATATGAGTGGCAAGCCTTTTACTGACCCGTCGGGGGATCGGCTGCGCCTGTGGTTGGGGCTAAAGGAGGCGCAGTTTTATGATCGCGACAAGGTGGCGATTGTGCCCATGGCCTTTTGCTTTCCCGGCTACAGTGCCAAGAAATCAGACCTGCCTCCACCTGCGATTTGTGCCAGAACCTGGCAGGGCCGGGTGCTGCAGAGCCTGCCGGAGATTGCGCTGACCCTGCTGGTTGGGGGACATGCGCAGCGGTTTCATCTGGGAGGCAAGGCGCCGGTTACGCAGACTGTGGCAGCCTGGCGGGACCATGCGCCGCGCGTCTTTCCCTTGCCACATCCGTCCTGGCGCAATACCGGGTGGTTGAAACAAAACCCCTGGTTTGAGGCTGAGCTGTTGCCAGTGTTGCGGGGGCGGGTACAGGAGCTGATGAGATGAGCGAGACAACCCCACTGGACCAGGCGCATGCGGCGATGCAGGCTGCACCAGAAGATGATGGCGCGCGCCTGCGGTTCTACGAACGCCTGGCGGACAGCGAATTATTCATGATGCTGAGCGGCGAGCCCGAGGGCGATCGCATCTCGCCCGAGCTGTTTGAGACACCCGAGGGGCGGTTTGTCCTGGTGTTTGACCGCGAAGAGCGGCTGGCACAGTTTGCGGGCCGCGTTGTCCCCTATGCTGGGCTTGCCGGGCGGGGCATCGTTGAAATGCTTGCAGGGCAGCAGATTGGGCTGGGCGTGAATCTTGAGGTGGCTCCGTCCTCAACCCTGTTGGCAGCCGACGCGGTGGGCTGGTTGCATGAGACCCTGCAGAATGCGCCGGACCAGGTGGAGGCTTTGATCGAAGAGCTGTTGCCGCCCGCGGGGCTACCAGAAGTTCTGCTGACGGCATTGGATAGCAAACTGGCCACGGCTGCCGGGCTGGCAGCATCGGCCTATCTGGTGTCGCTGCGCTATCAGGGCGGCGGGCAGGGACATCTTTTGGGATTTATCGACGCCACGCCCGAGGCCGAAGGCGCCTTGGCCAATGCGGTTGGTGAAGCACTGACGTTTTCGGGGATCGAAGCGGGGGCTTTGGATGTGGGGTTCTTTTCGGCCTCGGATCCTATGGCGGCCCGTTTGGCGCGGGTTGGCCTGCGGTTTGACCTGCCGCTGCCGGAAGCGCCAAAGATCTATCAGCCCCGCATTCCTGGTGGCGATCCCGAGAACCCTCCCATCCTGAAATAACCGCACTGTCCATATTTCCGGCATATTTCCGGCCATATCTCTGGCAAGACAACAGCGCAGCGCTCCCGCCCGTCATCGCCCCCTGCGGGGCTCTCTTCCCATTGGGCATGCGCTGCGTGGCGTGCGCATTTTGCAGCGGAGGGGGCTGAAAGAGCTGTTGGGGGGATCGGGAAAACGGCTGGCGTTTTATAGGTCTTGTCCTGCCCCGGTATGTGCCGGAACAGGATTTGTTGCATCAAAGACGCGCGCTTGTGGCTCAGCTGTCCGCGTCAGCGGCGTCGAGCTTGTCCTGCGTCTTGGTCTCAAAATCCTTGGCGTCATGGCGCTCACGCAACTGCGTGTGTGGCTCGCCAAAGGAGCGGTTCACCATACGGCCGCGGCTTACGGCGGGGCGGGCGTCAACCTCTTTGGCCCATCGCATGACATGCTCGTAAGAGGCGACATCGAGGAATTCAGCCGCGCTATACAGCCGTCCCAGCACAAGCTGGCCATACCAGGGCCAGATCGCGATATCGGCGATGCTGTAGTCATCGCCTGCGATAAAGCGATTTTCCGCCAGTTGCCGGTCAAGAACGTCCAGCTGCCGCTTGGTTTCCATTGCAAAGCGGTCGATGGGGTACTGCCACTTTTCGGGGGCATAGGCGTAGAAGTGACCAAAGCCGCCGCCCAGGTAGGGCGCACTGCCCATCTGCCAGAACAGCCAGTTCATCACTTCGGTACGTTTGGGGCCCTCAGCAGGCAGGAATTCACCAAACTTCTCGGCGAGATGCACCAGCATGGAGCCGGATTCAAACAGCCGCAAAGGCGCATCACCGCTCAGGTCATGCAGCGCCGGGATCTTTGAGTTGGGATTGATCGCAACAAAGTCAGAGCCGAACTGTTCACCCTCGCCGATATTTATCAGCCATGCATCATATTCGGCGCCGGTGTGGCCCTTGGCGAGAAGCTCTTCCAGCATCACGGTGACCTTGACCCCATTGGGCGTGGCCAGCGAGTAGAGCTGGTAGGGGTGCTTGCCGACAGGCAGCTCTTTGTCATGGGTGGCGCCGGCAATGGGACGGTTGATCGAGGCGAATTTACCGCCGCTTTGTGTGTCCCAGGTCCAGACCTCTGGCGGGGTATAGGTTGTATCACTCATTTGGTAAGAACCCTGTCTTTTGCTATTGTTTGGTTGTGCATGCGACACGCCGCGTCGCTGCAGTATGTCATCCTAAATATGAGTCTTGCTGAAAATTCCAATGACTGGAAGGTCTGAGGCGGTAAAATTTTTGCCCGATCACAAAAAGAGACCTCTCAAACACAGTGGCGTGAGCCCCGTTTCGCTGCGCTGAATTAGGGAATAGTCTTGCCCTTACAGCAGGCTGCGCACCCGGCGTTGGGTGGTTTTGCTGGTCATATTCGCGGATCATACTTCGGGGGCGCCAATGTGCGCTTTTGGACTTTTAGGAGAGAAACAGACATGAAGCGTTTTGCATTTGCCGCCCTTGCCGCCCTGAGCTTTGCCCTGCCTGCCTTTGCTGGGGAGCAATTTGTTGATGCCACGGGCTATGCGGTTTCGGGCTTTGATGTGGTGGCCTATCGCGGCCTTGATCAGGTGCCCGTAGGTGGGGTTCAGACGGCGGCTGTGCCGGGTCGCGCTGATATCACAGCCGACTACAATGGCGCAAAATTTGCCTTTGCGAGTGAGGAGAACCGGGCCAAATTCCTGGAGAATCCTGAGCATTTTGCACCGCAATACGATGGTCACTGCGCTTACGGGGTGTCCAAGGGCGGCAAGGTGCCGGGCAACCCGAATCTCTGGCGCATTGTTGACAATAAGCTCTATCTGAACATCACCAAGAACGTGGTGGGGTTCTGGGAAGAGGACATCCCGGGCAATATCAACCTTGCTGAAGGTAACTGGCCCGGGATCGAGCCTGCGGACGCGTCGGGAAAGCCCATTCCAAACTATACATCCAACGCGCCCGACAAGGGCTGAGATCAGGTGCACCGTTTCTCTGCGGTGCCAGCCTATGAAGGGGCCGACCACAGACCTCTGTTCTGGGCTGGGCCAGGTTGAGCCCAGAAAGGCGTTTTGGATTCGGCAGCTTGCTCCTGATTCTCGACATCTCACATCAGGCAGAGGGTTCGATACAATCCTCTGCCTGATAACCCGGTACCTTGGGTGTGAGCGATCCACCACAGACCTGCGCACAGAATGACAAAGCCCCGCACCATATGGTCCGGGGCTTTGTTCTGAGACGAAAGAGGCGAGGGCCTGCTACCGTTTGCGGTCGCGGCGCGCGCTCATGGGTTGGAATGCAACGCCCACATGGGCTTCGCAATAGGGTTTGCCCTGCTGTACAGGCAGGCCACAAAACCAGAAATCCTCGGTGGCGGGATCACCCACGGGCCATTTGCAGGTCCGCTCGGTCAATTCCATCAGAGAAAGCCGCTTTGCTTTTTTCTCGATCTCGTTGACCTTGGCGAGGGCCTCGGGGCTGATCTCGTTGGCCGAGGGCTGCGGTGGCAGCGGCTGGCCAGCCGGGATGATCTGTTTGCGGATCGGGACCAGAGGCCGGGCCTCTGAGCTGGCCGCTGCCGCAGGGGGCGGAGTGACCGGGCGCGCAGGCTCGGTCTTGGGCTGCGGTTTGGGCTTTGGTGCAGGTTTGGCTGCTGCTGCGGGCTTTTCCTTCGGCTCGGCGGCTGCCTTGGCACCAGTCGTCGTGCGGTTGGACAGGCCGAGGCGATGCACCTTGCCAATCACAGCATTGCGGGTCACCCCGCCCAGTTCTTTTGCGATCTGGCTGGCCGACTGACCTTCGCCCCACATCTTCTTGAGCAATTCGACGCGATCGTCTGTCCAGGACATCTGTTGCCTTTCCAAGCTAATAGCGGCCCCAGAATCCTGCGGCCGCCATCTGAGTTCCGTATTCTGTCCCTATCTTAATCACTGGCGAGCGAGTTACAAGGCATCTTGCGCCTCAGAACCCAGCCGCTATGCAGGGAAAACACAACAATTGCGGAGAAACCATGCCAGAAGATCAGCCAAAACATCAGACAGGCTACCAGATAGCCCTCGGCGAGCGCCGGTTTGGCCGGGTGAATTGGTTGGGGCTGCAAACACTGGCAGGCCGTGAAATTACCCGGTTTTGGGTGGTCTGGACCCAGACTTTGTTGGCACCACTGGTGACAGCAGCATTGTTTTTGATGATTTTCAACCTCGCCATCGGCCCCAAGCGGGGCGATGTCATGGGGGTGCCGTTTCTGCATTTTCTGGCGCCAGGTATCATGATGATGGCGGTGATACAGAACGCATTTGCCAATACCTCGTCTTCGATTGTGATCTCAAAGGTGCAGGGCAATATCGTGGACACCCTGATGCCGCCCTTATCAGGCCTGGAGATCCTGCTGGGCTATCTTGCAGGGGCAGGGGTGCGGGGCACGGTGGTTGCCATTGGCATCAGCCTGGGCCTGGCGCTGTTCTTGCAAATCATTCCGGCGCATCCGCTGGTGGCTTTGGCATTTGTGGTGCAGGGGGCGTTGTTCCTGGGCGGGTTAGGCATCGTCGCGGGCGTCTTTGCCGAGAAATTCGATCAGATGGCGGCGATCACCAACTTCATTGTCACCCCTTTGGCCTTTTTGTCGGGCACCTTCTATTCGGTTGAGGCGCTGCCGCCGGTTTTGCGCATGCTGTCACAGCTTAACCCGGTGTTTTATCTGATTGACGGGTTGCGATATGGCATGATTGGCACTTCGGATGGCGCGCCGCTTACAGGCATGCTGATCTGTTCTGCGGCCAGCTTTGGCATCTGCCTGCTGGCCTGGTCCATGCTGCGCAGCGGCTATCGGCTCAAGGCATAGGCCTTGGGGCAACAGGCTCTGGGTTCACAGGCGATTCTGGGCCCGCAGGCAGCGCAGAGTTTTGGCGACCCTCGCGCCAGGCCAGCAGGGCGGCGCCCGAGAGGATAATACCGGCCCCGGTCAGGGTCACCAGATCGGGCAGCACGCCAAAGCCAAGATAGTCATACAGCGTGGCGAAAATCAGCGTGGCATAGCTGAACGGCGCCACAAAGGACGCGTCGGCGCGCGCCATACCGTTGACAAAACAGGCCTGAGCGCAGGCCATCAACACGCCAAGGGCGGCCAGAGCGCACCATTGCTCAAAACTAGGGTTTTGCCACACAGGCAGCACGGCGAGGCTGGCAATGGCCAGGCCAATTGCATTGTTGAACCAGAGTACCTGCAGGGGCCGCTCTCGACCTGCGAGCTTTTTGATAAAGATCAGCTCCAATCCGATCACCGCCGCCGCGCTGAGCGCCAAAAGAGCCGCCGGCTGAAAGCTGGCCGGTGTTGGACGCAGCAGGATCATGGCACCGAGCAGTGCGATCCCGGCGGCACTCCAGCGCCACCGGCCGACGCGCTCACTTAGCAGGGGTATCGCTAGCACCATGGCAAACACCGGGTTCAGAAAGGCGATCGCGGTGGCGTCGGCCAGCGGAATATGCGCCACCGAGGCAAACATCAGCGTGATGCCCAACCAGCCACAGCTGGTGCGCCCAAGATGAAGCCGCCACAAGGGGCGCTGCAACCTGAACCGCAGGGTCACAACTGCGGTGGAAATCGCCATAAATGCAAAGAGAAAGCGGCCATGGCTGATCTGCATTGGATGCAGTGGCGCCCCCAATGTCTCTGTGCCCAGGGCTTTGGCCAGCAGGGTGGTGGCAGCGATGAAAACAGACGCGAGGGTGATCAGTGTGGCCGCCAGAGCCGGATTTTGGGGTGTCGCTTTGTGCATGTCGCAGGGGTGCGCTGGTTGCTATGCGTTTGCAAGGCCTTTTGCATCGCGCGCGGTTTCGCGCGTTGCAGGTTTGCGGGCAACGGCAGGCTTTGCACTGGTGTATTGTACTGGCGATATGTCCGATGAAGGTTTCGAAAGGGCTTTCTTTCTCTCAAATGCTCCGTTATGGAACCAAGTTATGATCAAAGCCACGCATATCCTCTTGCTTCGACGCCGACGCCGTTTGGCGTAACTCGGCCTTTTGATCCGTTGCCTGCTGCCTTTTTTGGCGCAATGGCACAAAACCACTCTCTGATTATTGACCCTCTGGCCTGGCTCATGCACTGCTTTGGCCTCAACTTGTGAAAAAGGATGATCCTGATGATCGCGTCCGTATTGCCCACCTATAATCGTGCTCCGCTGGAGTTCGTAAAAGGCGAAGGTTCCTGGCTGTTTGAGGCGGACGGACGCCGATTTCTTGATCTTGGCTCGGGCATTGCAGTCAACTCCCTTGGCCATGCCCATCCCAAACTGGTTGAGGTGCTGAGCACCCAGGCGCAGACCCTCTGGCATGTCTCCAACCTGTACAAAATCCCGCAGCAGGAAAAGCTGGCGGATCTGCTGGTTGAACATACCTTTGCGGACACGGTGTTTTTTACCAACTCCGGCACCGAGGCCTGCGAGCTGGCAGTGAAGATGGCGCGCAAGTATTTTTATGAAAAGAACCAGCCCGAGCGGGTTGAGATCATCACATTTGATGGCTCTTTCCATGGCCGCTCATCTGCCGGGATCGCCGCTGCCGGCACCGAGAAGATGGTCAAAGGCTTTGGGCC
>JAWUWF010000077.1:0-26642 GCA_034111985.1 Pseudophaeobacter sp. | reverse complement strand
GTCAGGTTCAGCGGGTAGGTAAAGCGCTTGCCCGCCAGGGATATCTCCCCGAGAAAATCGCCAAACCGGGGCTTCAGTGCGGCCATATAGTCGCTATCTTCCAGCCCCTGTATTGCGGCGGCCATGTCACTCTTTTCGCTCCACACGATCGAGGAGCGATTGCCGGGCAGCGGCAGGATCGCCAGCGGGCCGGCGGTCATAAAGAACTGATGGGCAATGCCATGATGCGGCTTTTCGTGCGCGATGGCGCAGACCAGCGCGGTCTGGCCGTAGTCCCAGCCGCTGCGCTTGATGCCAGCACGCGCGGCAGTGCCGCTTTTACGGCCGTCACAACCGACAAGCATCCGCCCGCGCAGCTCATCGCCGTTTTCAAGGGTCACCGTCACGCCGGTCTGATCCGCGGCCTGCGCAATGACCCGGCGCTGGTTTATCAGGGTGATGCGCGGCTCTGCGTCCATGGCCTGCAAAAAGGCGCGGCGTAAAAACCGGTCTTCGAGCATATAGCCCATCGGGCCTTCTTCGATTTCGCGGTGATCAAAATGCAGGAAAAACGGCGCGGCTCCTTCGCCGGCATGGCCATCGCTGGCCTTGATCTCCAGCATTGGCTGCGCATGATTTTCGACCCTTGACCAGATACCGATCTGCGCCAGCAAGCGTTGGGACGCCAGTGCAAGGGCATAGCCGCGCCCGTCAAAGGCATCCTCCTCGAAATCACCCCTCGGCAGGGCATCCACGACGGTCACCGAATGGCCGGTTTGCGCCAGAGCCAAAGCCAAAGCAGGACCGTTGAGGCCTCCGCCGACGATCAGGATATCGGAAGTATAATTCATGCTTCGCAATATGCGCCGATTACCAGGATTGTCCATGCGCTTATCCCTGAAAACTATCTCCAGAGGCCGCAGTCGCGTGCCTATGCCACAGGCGATTATCTGCGGTGAAACAATGCCCGCCTGAAGCCGCGAAATGCCTCTTCGGGATTGTGCCACCCCAAGGGGAGCGCTACCGTTCAGAAAATTTCCACGGGAGTGATGGCTATGCAGGACTGGCTGAAAATGAGTGCCGCTGATCTGGGACGCGGAATCGAGGCTGGGAAGATCGACCCGGTCGCCCTGACGCAGACCTATCTTGCCGCCATCGATGCGCATCCGCATCGCGATCGCATCTACAGCGCCGTCACCCATGACCGCGCCTTGGCTGAGGCTGAGGCGGCAGCAACCCGCGCCAGGATGGGTCTGCGCCGCTCACCTTTGGACGGGGTGCCGATCAGCTGGAAGGATCTGTATGATTCTGCCGGGGCCACCACCGAAGCAGGCTCTGATTTGCTTAAAGGACGGGTGCCGGATCAGGACGCGCTGGTGCTAGAGACCGCCACCTCGATGGGCAGTGTGTGTCTGGGCAAAACCCATATGAGCGAGTTGGCCTTTTCGGGCCTTGGTCTGAACCCGGTCACAGAAACGCCACCCTGCATCAACGATGAAGCCGCCGTGCCAGGGGGCTCTTCTTCCGGTGCTGCGGCTTCGGTGGCCTTTGGGCTGGCGGCGGGCGGAATTGGCTCTGATACAGGAGGCTCCGTGCGAATCCCGTCGGCCTGGAACGATCTGGTCGGGCTGAAAACCACCGCCGGACGCATCAGCCTTGAAGGCGTGGTGCCGCTCTGTCTGAAGTTCGACACGGTGGGGCCGCTGGCGCGCACGGTTGAGGATGCGGCGCTGTTTCTGGGTCTTCTGGAGGGCACGGACGGCCCGGATCTGCGCCACGCAGCGAGCCTGCCAAATTGTCTTAAGGGGCGGCGTTTTGGCGATCTGCAGACCATTGCACAGGATGATCTGGATCCGGTTGTGGCCGAAAGCTACGCAGTCTCGCTGATAAAGCTGCAAGAGGCCGGTGCCGAGATCGTTCCCCTTGAGGTGCCAGAGCTGGTTGACGCCATGGCGCTCAGCGCGATTCTGTTCACCACCGAGGCCTACGGGCTGTGGAAGGATGTGATTGAGGCCAGCCCCGAGCTGATGTTTGGCGAAATCCTGGCGCGTTTCCGCTCGGGTGCGCAGTATTCCGGGCCAGACTATGTGGCCGCCTGGGCCAAGCTGGAGCAAGCCCGCATGGACTGGGATCTGGCGGCCGCCGGCTTTGA
This sequence comes from Pseudophaeobacter sp., assembly GCA_034111985.1. Classification (GTDB taxonomy): domain Bacteria; phylum Pseudomonadota; class Alphaproteobacteria; order Rhodobacterales; family Rhodobacteraceae; genus Pseudophaeobacter. Next base: position 24,511 of record JAWUWF010000077.1, on the reverse strand, counting down.
CGGAATTCTGTCGCCCAGCTGCCCGATCCTGCCGCCGAATCTGGCGCGTCTGCAGGCCGAGCCCGACTACTATGTGCAGGCCAACCTGTTAACCCTGCGCAATACGCGCATCGGCAACCTTATGGGGCTTTGCGCGCTGAGCCTGCCGACCGGAACCCCCAGCTGCGGTTTGCAGATCCTTGGTCAGCCCGAGTGTGAAGAGGCATTGCTGCGGGTCGGCGCTGCCGTTGAGGCGGCTCTTGCGGGATAAGGGCCGCGGCCTGTCCGTTCATTTCAAAGGTCAAACCGCTGATGCACCTAGGGGGCGGCGCGGGCAGAGTCTGGCCGGAATGCCACAAAAATGGTTCAGGCGACATGCTGCGGCTGGACGCATCGGCTCTTGCTCTGTAATTTGGCTGCAAACGGGGCGTCAATGATCCCGAATTTGAGGCCTAGATATGACTTTCCCTGAGCGGTTTGCGAACCTCCCAGCCTATGCGTTTCCGCGCTTGCGGGCTCTTTTGGACCATCACGCGCCCGGCGGCGACGTGGTGCATATGACCATTGGTGAGCCAAAACATCAGTTTCCCCAGTGGGTCACCGATGTGATTGTGGAAAACGCTGCCGGATTTAACAGCTATCCCCCCAATGATGGCTCGGATGAGCTGCGCGCGGCGATGGCTGGCTGGATCTTGCGCCGCTACGGCGTTGAAATGGACGCTGCGAGTCAGATTATGGCGCTCAACGGCACCCGCGAGGGGCTGTATAACGCCGCCATGGCGCTGTGCCCGGAACAAAAAGACGGCAAAAAACCAACGATTCTGATCCCGAACCCGTTTTATCAGGTCTATATGGTGGCCAGTCTTTCTGTCGCTGCCGAGCCGGTTTTTGTCTCGGCAACCCGCGCGACAGGTCATTTGCCGGATTACGAAAGCCTGCCACAGGACGTTCTGCAGCGCACGGCCATCGCCTATATTTGCTCGCCCGCCAATCCGCAGGGCGCGGTTGCAAGCCGGGACTACTGGCAGCGCCTGATCCGGCTGGCAGAACAGTATGATTTCAAAATATTCGCCGATGAATGCTACAGTGAGATCTACCGCGACGAAGCCCCCGTTGGGGCGCTCACTGTGGCGCAGGAAATGGGGGCTGACCCTGAACGGGTGGTCCTGTTCAACTCGCTCTCCAAACGCTCGAACCTGCCGGGATTACGGGCGGGGCTGATTGCAAGTGGGCCGGAAAACATCAGGCGAATCAAGCAGCTGCGCGCTTATTCCGGGGCGCCTATTCCGGGCCCGCTGCAGGTCGCTGCGGCGCGGGTCTGGGAAGATGAGGCGCATGTGGTTGCGAGTCGCGCGCTGTATCAGGAAAAGTTCAAAATCGCAGATGAGGTCTTTCAGGGCCTGGAGGGCTATATACCTCCTGAGGCTGGCTTTTTCCTATGGTTGCCAGTGCCTGACGGCGAGGCAGCCGCGCTGAAGCTGTGGCGCGAAACCGGGGTGCGGGTTCTGCCCGGCGCCTATTTGGCGCAGGGTGCGCTGGGTCAAAATCCGAGTGAAAACCCCGGTGAAGGCTATATCCGGGTGGCGCTAGTCGCCTCGGCTGAGGTGACTAGGCAGGCGCTGACGGCGCTGCGCCGTTGCTTGTACGACGACTAGAATGACTGCACTGGTGCACCCTGATTTGGGAACATCATTGCCAAGATAAATACGGCTGGTGATCAGAACCTGCGGCAACAGCAGGCGACATCGGCAACAATGAACCGAGGTAGACATGGCATTTCAAACCCGCAGTAGAGACCCCCTGCTTGACAGCTCGATGCAGGCGGCGATCGAAAAGCGCGGCAAAGAGTTGATTGGGATCTTCCTGATCGCTTTGGGTCTGGTCGTGGCTGCGATGGTTGGCTCTTATACTCCGGATGACCCCAATTGGATGGTCTCGACGGATGCGCCGGTGCAAAACTGGCTGGGCCGCCCCGGGGCCTCAATCGCGGCCCCCTTGTTTATGATCGTGGGCTGGGCCGCCTGGAGTCTGGCGCTAATGCCGCTGGCCTGGGGGCTGCGTTTCATTAGCCACAGAGGCGAAGAGCGGGTGCTCAGCCGGATGATCTTTGCGCCGGTCCTGCTGGCAGTGGCTGCGATCTATGCCGCGACTTTGGTGCCGGGGGCTGCGTGGAAAGTGACGCATAGCTTTGGCCTGGGCGGCTTGTTTGGCGACACGGTCATGGGCGCTTTGCTGACGCTGTTGCCTGTGAGTTCGCATTTTGCCGTCAAACTTATGTCCCTGCTGATGGCAGCAGGCATGCTGACCCTTGGCGTTTTTGTTGCGGGGTTCAGTCGGGCTGAGATGACGCGGGCTGGGGCCTATCTGACGCTGGGCTTTGTGCTGATCTATGGGGCGATTGCCAGCCTGTTGGGACGGGGTGCCACCAGCGGCTTTCAGGCCGCAATGAGCTATCGGAACGAGCGCCGTGCGGTGGCTGAACTGCAGGCCGAAGAGGCCGCCTGGGCCGCAGATAACGAAGACACCCAGATGTTTGAAAGCTACGCGCCAGATCCTGCTCTGGGTGAAGTAGAGGATGCCGATGCGGCGACTGCTGCGGACAAGCCTGAAAAAACCGGTCTGTTTGCCCGGGTGCCCGGCCTGATGCGTCGCTCTGAGCCGCTTCCTGAAACAATGCCAGAGCCTGAATTGGTTGAGACAGATCCCAATGGTGAGGCCTTGCTGACCGGGGATGCGCGTATTTCCGAGAAAATCGCCAGTGCGGTGCGCATTCGGCGTGCCGCGATCAAGGCGCCTGGACCAGATCCGGATCTGCCCCTGACAAAGGGACGGGGGCGCCGGGCGGAACCTTTGCTCTTTAACCCAGAGGCGGCCTCTGCAGGGCTGCCACCAGAGCCGCCATTGACGGCACCGCAAACTGTCCCGTTTGCCCCTTCTGTTGGTGCCGCTGCGGCATCCTTTATTCCAAGCGCCCCCGCGCTTGTGCCGGAGCTGGATCCCTTTGATTTCACTGAGCCTGAGCACGCGGCGGAGCAGGCAGCGACGGGTCAGGCGGAGACTTCTGTTACAGACATGGACAGACCGATGCCGGGTGCGGATCTCAGCGAGGCGCAGCGGAAAGCAACACCAGAGATAACGCCAGAGATAGCGTCAGCTGCACCGGATCAGGGCGGCTCCACTGGGCGGGTGCTTCAGCGCGAGGTGCCTGTCGCCCAGCCTGGCGCGCAGCCGGTCGCCGAGCCTCAGCAACCAAAAGTGCCGGAACCTGTGAGCTACGACCTGCCCGTGGCCGAGCCGCGCAAAGCAGTTGTGGAACAGCCGCAGCGCAAAGCGGTGGTGCCCTCAACACGGGCCAAGGCCGAAGCCCAGCCTGCTCTGGCCTTTGAAGAAAGCGACACGAGTTTTGAGCTGCCGCCGCTGTCTCTGCTGAGCCATCCAAACGGGGTTGAGCGTCACCACCTGAGCGACGAGGCGCTGGAAGAAAACGCCCGGATGCTGGAAGTGGTTCTGGACGACTATGGCGTCAAGGGCGAGATCGTCTCGGTGCGTCCCGGGCCTGTTGTCACCATGTATGAGCTGGAGCCTGCGCCGGGTCTCAAGGCATCGCGGGTCATTGGCCTGTCGGATGATATTGCCCGCTCGATGTCGGCGCTCTCCGCGCGGGTTTCGACCGTGCCGGGGCGCACCGTCATCGGTATCGAGCTGCCAAATGAAAAGCGTGAGATGGTCAGCTTTCGCGAAATCCTGTCGTCGCGCGACTATGGCGATGGTACCCAGAACCTGCCGCTGGCGCTGGGCAAGGACATCGGCGGCTCTGCCATGGTGGCCGATCTGGCCAAGATGCCGCATTTGCTGATTGCCGGGACCACGGGGTCGGGTAAATCCGTTGCGATCAATACCATGATCCTGTCACTGCTGTACAAACTGACGCCGCAGGAATGCCGCCTGATCATGATCGACCCCAAGATGCTGGAACTGTCGGTCTATGACGGCATCCCACATCTGCTGTCGCCAGTTGTGACCGACCCCAAAAAGGCGGTTGTCGCCTTGAAATGGGTCGTCGGCGAGATGGAAGACCGCTACCGCAAGATGTCCAAAATGGGCGTGCGCAATATTGCCGGCTACAACGGCCGCGTCAAAGAGGCGCTGGCCAAGGGCGAGATGTTCAGCCGCACGGTGCAGACCGGTTTTGACGATGATACGGGCGAGCCGGTATTTGAGAGCGACGAATTCGCCCCCGAGGCGCTGCCCTATATCGTCGTCATCGTCGATGAGATGGCCGATCTGATGATGGTTGCCGGCAAAGAGATCGAGGCCTGCATTCAGCGTCTGGCGCAGATGGCGCGGGCCTCAGGCATCCATTTGATTATGGCGACACAGCGCCCCTCGGTGGATGTGATCACCGGCACTATCAAGGCCAACTTCCCCACCCGGATCTCGTTTCAGGTGACCTCCAAGATCGACAGCCGGACGATCCTGGGCGAGATGGGAGCCGAGCAACTTTTGGGCATGGGGGACATGCTTTATATGGCGGGCGGCGCCAAGATCACCCGCTGTCACGGACCATTTGTGTCAGATGAAGAAGTCGAAGAGGTGGTCAACCATCTGAAACTGTTCGGCCCGCCTGAATATGTTGGCACCGTTCTGGATGGACCCGAAGGCGAAAAGGCCGATGACATCGACGCAGTTCTGGGGCTTTCGACCGGCGGCAATACCACCGGCGAAGATGCGCTCTATGACACGGCGGTGCAGATCGTGATCAAGGATCGCAAGTGCTCAACCTCTTATATTCAGCGCAAGCTGGCCATCGGGTACAACAAGGCCGCGCGCCTGGTCGAGCAGATGGAAGACGAGGGGCTGGTCTCGCCGGCCAACCACGTCGGCAAACGGGAAATCCTTGTTCCCGAACAATAACCGCTCATGCGCAATAAACCGCGAGGCCGACCCACAAATGGATCGGCCTCTTTTCTTTTGCGCCCCAAGGCTTATCTAAACCCCATGAAAAAAATTCTTCGTGTTCTGGCGCCGAGCCTCCGGGCGCCCTTGTATGCCTCCCTCTGCGCCGCCCTGTTCGCCCCGCTGTTCGCCTCCGCGGCCTGGGCCAATGAAAAGCTGAGCCTGGCTGAGATTTCCGGCTATCTGAACGGGATGAAAACCGCGACCTCCACCTTTACCCAGATCAATGATGACGGCAGCCTGTCGACCGGCAAGCTGTATCTGCACCGGCCGGGACGGATGCGGTTTGAATATGACGGCGATGGTGGTGGCACGGTTGTGGCGGGGTCGGGCGCGGTGCGGGTGCATGATCCCAAATCAAACCAACCGCCAGAGACCTTTCCACTGCGCCGCACGCCGCTGTCGATCATCCTGGCCAAACAGGTCAATCTTGGTCAGGCAAATATGGTTGTAGGGCACGGCTTTGACGGCACCTCAACCGTGGTGCAGGCGCAGGATCCTGAGCACCCGGATTATGGCAGTCTTGAGCTGATGTTCACGGGCGCACCTGTTGAGCTGCGCAAATGGGTGGTTCACGATGGGGCAGGCGGCAAAACCACAGTGATTCTGGGTGCTTTGGAAACCGGCATGCGGCTGCCCTCGACCCTGTTCAGCTCTGGCGGGGGCAGCAATTCACCCTAGCGGCTGTCAGACCCCTCTGTGAGCTCAACGGCAAGGCTTCTTACGCGGATGCGCCTTGTTAAAACCAGGCGCAGCTGTCGAGAGCCAACACGTGACAGAGGCGGGAAAGGCCTAGCTTTAAGGCCTCTCCCGGTGTTTCAGATCTTTGATGGGCTCAGACCTTTACCCGCTCCGACTTTGGATCATACATCGGTTTCAATGAGGCCTCGGCGCGTACCCTGGTGCCCATGACGTCGATCTCATAGGTCGATGCCAGAACCTGTGCCGCAGTTTCGCCTTCGCAAGGAACATAGCCCAGCCCGATGGCCGCGCCCAGCGTGTGGCCATAGCTGCCCGAGCTGATATAGCCGACCATCTCACCGTCGCGCAGGATTGGCTCGTTATGATAGAGCAGAGGCTCGGCGTCGGTCAGTTTGAACTGCAGCATCCGCGCCTTGGGGCCAGATGCCTTGCGCGCGAGCACCGCATCGCGGCCAATAAAGGCGGGTTTGTCCGTCTTCACCGCAAAGCCAAGACCGGCATCAATCACATGATCCTCGCAGGTGATGTCATGGCCAAAATGGCGAAAGCCCTTCTCAATCCTGCAGCTGTCCATCATGTGCATACCGCACAGCTTTAGCCCCATGTCCTGCCCGGCAGCCTGCAGCGTTTCAAAGGCATGCCCCGCCATATCCGAGCTGACGTAGATCTCCCAGCCGAGCTCTCCGACATAGGTCACCCGGTGCACCCGTGCCAGCCCCATGCCCAGCTCGATCTCCTGCGCGGTGCCAAAGGGGTTTACGGCATTGGTAAAGTCATTGGGCGAGACTTTCTCCAGCAGCTTTCGCGCATTGGGGCCCATCACCGCCAGCACGCCTTCACCCGCCGTCACATCAGTGATCACCACGCGGTGCTCTCCAACATGTCGTCGCATCCAGGTTTCATCCGCCAGACGGGTCGCAGCCGGAGTGACCACCAGATAGGCGGTCTCTGTCAGCCGGGTCACGGTCACATCGGCCTCAATGCCGCCGCGGGTGTTGAGGAACGGGGTATAGACGATCTTGCCCGCAGGCACAGAGAGGTTGGCACCACAGACATGGTTCAAGAACGCCTCGGCATCGGGGCCTTCAACGCGGATTTTACCAAAAGAGGACATGTCGTACATGCCAACGTTTTCGCGCACGGCGCGGTGTTCGGCGGCCGAGTTTTCAAACCAGTTCTGCCGTTTCCAGCTGTAGTCATACTCGGCCTTCTGGCCCGCATTGGCAAACCAGTTGGCGCGCTCCCAGCCCGCCAGCTCGCCCATCACGGCACCCTGTTCCTTTAGGTGGTGGTGAAATGGCGTGCGGCGCACTCCGCGGGCGGTGGCCTTTTGCCGGTAAGGGAAGTGGTCGGCATAGAGCAGTCCCAGCGTCTCTTTTGAGCGCTCATAGAGGTAGTGTTTGTTGCCCTGAAAGGGCTGCATACGGCTGATGTCGACATCGCCCAGATCAAAGGGTTTCTGCCCTTCGTCCATCCACTGCGCCAGCGCCATGCCCGCGCCACCCGCCGACTGGATACCGATCGAGTTAAAGCCTGCAGCCACCCAAAAATTGTCCATCTCGGGCGCAAGACCCAGATGATAGGCATCATCGGGGGTAAAGCTCTCAGGCCCGTTGAAGAAGGTGTGAATGCCCGCCTCCCCCAGCATCGGCATCCGGTTGCAGGCCTTTTCAAGGATCGGCTCGAAGTGGTCAAAATCTTCGGGCAGCTGGTCGAATTCAAAGCTGTCCGCAATGCCCTGCATGCCCCAGGGTTTGGCGTTGGGCTCAAAGGCGCCCAGCAGCATTTTGCCGGCGTCTTCTTTGTAGTAGGCGCATTCATCCGGCACCCGCAACACCGGCATCTGGGTCAGACCCTTGATGGCTTCGGTGACGATGTAGAAATGCTCGCAGGCATGCAGCGGCACGTTGACGCCCGCCATGCGACCGACCTCATGGCCCCACATGCCGGCGCAATTCACCACCATATCGTCCTTGATGTGACCCTGCGCGCTGCCATCATCGCTGACCCAGTCCACGCCGGAGACACGACGGCCGTCTTTGCTGAGGCCCGTGACCTTGATGCGTTCCTTGATCAGCGCGCCGCGCTGACGCGCGCCTTTGGCCAGAGCCAGCGCGATGTTCCCCGGATCGCCTTGCCCATCCAGCGGCAACCAGACGCCAGCCGTGACATCGCCGATGTTCAGATGTTCATATTTGGCCTTCACTTCGGCGGGTGAGATCTCTTCAACCTCAACGCCAAAGGCGCGTGCCATACCCGCCTGACGAAAGATCTCTTCTTTACGTTCTTCGGTCAGCGCCACCGTGATTGAGCCACAGCGTTTAAAGCCGGTGGCCACGCCAGTCTCACCCTCCAGCGCGCCATAGAGTTCCTGACTGTATTTCGCCAGCTTGGTCATATTGGCGGTGGCGCGCAGCTGCGCGATCAGACCGGCGGCATGCCAGGTGGTGCCTGAGGTGAGTTGCTTACGCTCTAACAGCACCACATTTTTCCAGCCGAGCTTGGTCAGATGGTAGGCAACTGAGCAGCCAATGACGCCGCCACCGATAATGACCACGCGGGCCTGTGTTGGAAGATCGCTCATAACATCACTCCGAAAGATCACGATTACATCTCGGTTATCACCGTCACGCGTCATGGAATGTATGAAAAACGCCAAAACGGCGGGGCTATTCTCCGGTGGGGGCAAAATCCTGCGCTGCAGCTTCGCCCGGGCGGCGGCGTTTGCGCAGCACCAGCGGCGTGATGCCAAAGGTCGCTTTGTAAAGCGAGGAAAAGCCGTTCTGAAAACCGCAGGCAAGGCCGATTTCACGCACGCTCATCGAGGTATTCAGCAACAGGTTATTGGCCTTGTTCAGCCGCATCTCGCGGTAAAATCCGTTTGGCGTGGTGGCCAGATAGGTCCTGAACTTGCGTTCCAGCGAACGGGTCGAGATGCCCAGTTCGGCGACAATATCTCCAATCGGCATCGGCTCTTCTATATTGGCCTGCATCAGGCGGATGGCGTGATCCAGATCGGCATCGCCGGTGATGGTTGGCTTGGCGCCCGCAAAAGGCTGCAGCGAAGAATAGTCGCGCACCTGCTCATGCAGCATGATATTGGCAACGCTCATCTGCGCCGCGGCCGATGTGAGCCGCCCAATCAGCGCCAGCACGATATCTGTTGTGGCCCCCATGCCGGCACAGGTGACAACCGGGCCATTTTCGCTGGCCAGGGCGTGACTGGATTCAAACAGGCCCAGACGTTCCCGCAACAGGGCCGCGTTCTCCCAATGGGTGGAGCCACCGCCGCCCTGATCCTTGAGGTAGCGCGCTGCCGCCTCTGCCAGCAGATAGACCTGCGCGCCCCGGTTGGTGTAGCTTTTGATCACCCGGCCCAGCGACAGGTCGGGATGGTCAGGGTCACTATTGCCCAACACAAAGGCAAAATCCGCCTCGGGGCGGTCGGCAAAGCCTTCGGTCTCAACCAATAGCCCGGCCCGGCAGGACAGCTGTCCGCCGCGTGCCGAGCGCATGCAGATGCGAAAGGGGGGCTGCGCCAGAACCCGGTTGGCGATGCGTAGCGTATCCGTCACTGCAGCCATTTCTGTCAGTACAAACCCGTCTGCGACCAGAATATCCACGCTCCAGACCCGGGGGGCGCTGGCGTCTTGCGGTTTACCCGTGTCCCTGCTCATATAGGCCGCCTCTCTCAGAAATGGGGTCAGACGATCTGATGTCCTGCCGCGCGCAACTGCTGTGCCAGCTCGGCTATATGGGCCGGGCCAACCTCGCAGCAGCCGCCCACAATGGTTGCCCCCTGCGCCACCCAGCCCATGGCAAAACCGGCATATTCAACCGGACCCAGATCATGGCGTTGCTGCAGCGCGTCCACAGTGGGGGCCTCTTGCAAAAACCCGTCAGAAATACCGGTAAAGCCATTGGCAAAGGCGCCAAAGGGCTTGCCAAAGGTTTTGACAATCTCGAGCCCCGCCGCGATCACTTCGGGGCGCGAGCAGTTGATCAGCACGGCCGCAGGCTGGAACGTCTCGACCAGATTCGCCAGATCCTGCAGTGGCTCGCCAGAGCGCAGACTGGTGCCATCCTCGTCCATGACTGAAACCGCCAACCAGACTGGCTTTTCCGTTGCGCGGCATCCCATCAGGGCGCCACAGGCGTGATCCAGCGACGAGACAGTTTCCAGTACAAACAGATCTGCCTTGGGCTCCAGCAGGCGGACCTGCTCGGCAAAAAGCTTTTCTGCCTCAGCCAGAGGCGGCAGCAGATCAGGACGGTACGAGGCCCCAAGCGGGCCTAACGCGGCCGCAATACGGCCAGAGCCATGGGCGTCGCGAGCGGCCTCAGCCTGAGACATGGCCGTGGCCAGCAGGGCTTCAAAATGATCCTCAAGCCCAGCGCGCACAAGGCGGTCGCGGTGCACCGTATAGGTGTTGGCGGTGGCGACAGTGGCCCCGGCTGCGAAATAATCCGCATGCACCGCCCCCACCACATCCGGCTTTTCCAACATCACCGATGTGGACCACAGCGGTGTCGGGCGATCACCAGACCGTTTGACAATTTCCTGGCCAATCGAGCCATCCAGCAGTGTTATCTCCATGGCTTTTGTCCTTTCACGAGATCAGCTCGGCGCGTCAGTATCAAGCCCCTCGCCAAAAGCCTAAGCGTTATTCTCGGCTGTCACGAGGGGCTGGCAGGGCACGGGCTGCGGTCTGGGATTGGCTATCAAACCCCGATCAGGCGCGCAAACGCTCGTTGGCCGGATCCCACAGCGGCTTGTCCTCTTGCACAACGGCGCGACACATTTCGCCGTATATTTCGACCTCTACCTCGCTGCCGGGTGTCGCCAGATCGGCCCGCAGCGTGCCCAGGGCGATGGATGCATTGACCCGGTAGCCCCAGTCGCCACTGGTGGTCTCACCCACAATCTCGCCATCTTTCCAGATGCAGGACATATAGGGCGCATCTGCATCACCCGCCTCAACCAGCAAGGTAACAAAGGCTTTCTTTGGTCCCTGTTGCAGCTCGCTCTGGATGGCGGCCTTGCCGGGGAAATCCTGCGGCTTATCAAGTTTGACAAACCGGCCCAACCCGCCTTCAAGCAGGCTGTAGTCGGTGGAAAGATCACCCTTCCAGGTGCGATAGCCCTTCTCGATCCGCAGGGAATTGAGCGCATACATGCCAAAGGGTTTGGCGCCTGCCGCAAGGATCGCGCCATAGATCGCGGGCTGGTCTGCGTTGGCGCAATGCACCTCCCAGCCCAGCTCCCCCGCAAAGGAGACCCGCGCCAGAAAGGCCGGTTTGCCTGCCACTGTCGCCTGCTGATGCGTCAGCCAGCCCAGGGTGAGGTCCGCATCCGACAGCGCGGCAAATAGATCGCGGGCCTTTGGGCCGGTGACGATCATGGTGCCGAACTCGGTTGAGTGATCCGTCAGGCTGATCCCCGCAGGCAGTGCTTTGCGCAGGATCTCAAAATCATGCCACTGGGCCGAGGCGGCTGTGATCATGGTAAAGTGGTCTTCACCGTGGCGAATGCAGGACATCTCGGTCAGGATGCGGCCGTGATCCGTTGAGAAATAGACCAGATTCATCCGGCCCACCTTGGGCAGGCCACCGGTCACCATGCCACGCAGGAACTCGGCGGCGCCTGCGCCGGTCAGGTTGAAGCGGGAGAACCCCGGCAGGTCAAGCACGCCGACATGGTCGCGCACGACTTCGCACTCTTCCTTGATGCGCTGCTGCCAGGGTCCGGACCGACCCCAGGTGTGGGTTGCCGCCTCGGAGGTGTCATCGCCCTCTTTGGCAAACCAGTTGGCGCGCTCCCAGCCGTTATAGGCGCCCATGACGCCGCCCAGCTGTTTGACCTCGGCATGCACCGGGCTGAGCTTTTTGTCGCGCGCCGCAGGCCATTCGTGATGTGGAAAGTGCATGGCATATTCGTTGCCATAGACCTCTTTGCCCTTTTGCACGCAGTAGTCGTGATCGGTATAGTCGGTGTAGCGGCGCGGATCGACGGCCCACATGTCCCATTCGGTCTGACCGTCGATAATCCATTCCGCCAGACATTTGCCAGCTCCGCCCCCCTGAGCGATGCCAAAGGTAAAGACGCAGGCCTCGAACGCATTGTCGACGCCGGGCATCGGCCCAATCAGCGGCAGACCATCGGGGGCATAGGGAATGGGGCCGTTGATGACACGGGCCACGCCGGAGGTCGCCATCAGCGGCACCCGCTCCATCGCGTCTGTGACGATGTCCTCGATGCGGTCAAGGTCGTCATTCCACAGCTGAAACGAGAAATCATCGGGCATCGGGTCCAGATCGGTGTCCCAATGGGCGCGGCAGTTGGGCTCGTAGGGGCCAAGGTTAAAGCCGTGCTTTTCCTGGCGCAGATAGTAGGAGACGTCAACGTCGCGCAGCAGAGGCAGTTTCTTGCCGCCATTGGCCTTGGACCAGGCCTCAACCTCGGGGACTTCTTCGGACAACAGATACTGGTGGCTCATCACCATCATCGGCACCGAGCGACCACCAAAGGGTTTGAACCATTCGCCTACCCGCTGGGCATAATACCCAGCGGCATTGACCACATAGTCACAGGCGATATCACCATTTTCCGTGTGCACCACCCAGCTTTTGTCTGCCTGTTGCGTGACACCTGTGGCGGGGCAGAAGCGGATGATCCGGGCGCCCATGTCACGCGCGCCTTTGGCCAGCGCCTGCGTCAGCTGCGCCGGGTCGATGTCGCCATCAGAGGGATCAAACAGCACCCCTGCCAGATCATGGGTCTCCAGAAACGGATAGCGCTCTTTGGCCTGCTCGGGTGTCCAGATCTCCATCTCGATGCCCTGATAACGGCCCATAGAGAGGGCGCGCTGAAACTCCTGCATGCGTTCAGGGGTATGGGCCAGCCGGATGGATCCCGACTGGTGATAATTCATCGGATAATCGACTTCGTCGCCAAGACGGGCATAAAGCTCGGTTGAGTAGCGCTGCATGTTCATGATCGACCAGGAGGTTGAAAAGGTCGGCACATTACCCGCGGCATGCCAGGTGGAGCCCGCCGTCAGCTCGTTCTTTTCCAACAAAACACAGTCGGTCCAGCCCTTCTTGGCCAGATGATACAGCGATGATGCGCCGATAACGCCGCCGCCGATAATGACGACCCGGGCCTTGGTTGGAAAATCAGACATGGTAGCTTCCTCGTTCTTAGTCTTTTTGCGGCACACCATCAGCGATTTGGTAGTAATCGCCTTGGTCGCGCACAAAGATGTGTTTCTCTATCTTCAGCCCTGTCGGCCCATCGACGGCCCCCAGGGCGAAACTTGTGGTACCCTCGTCATGGGCCTTCCAAAACAAGAAGGAACCGCAGCGGGCGCAGCTGCCGCGCTTTGCTTGCGGGCTTGCCTCGTACCAGCTCACCGGGCCGGTGATTTTGAGATCCGCATCCGCCACATAGGCCGAGGACCAGATGCCACCCGACTGTTTGCGGCACTGGCTGCAATGGCACATCGAGGCGCCTTTGGGCTGGGCGGCTGTCTCAAAATGGATATCGCCACAGAGGCAGGAGCCGGTGATCATTGCAAATTCTCCAGTTGTGGCGTGCTGCTGGCGCCCAAAAGCACGCCGTAAACAATGAAGCAGATCGCCAGAACCCGGCGGATCCAGGTGCTGAACACCGCCTTGAGCGCCGCCTTACCCATCAGCGCACCCAACAGAGTAAAGCCGGTATAGCTGAGCGCGGTGAGCACGAGGGCTGTCGGCATGATCACTCCCATCTGCTGCCAGATCGGCACCCCGGGCTGCACGAATTGTGAAAAGGCTGCGAGGTAGCCCGCGACGCTTTTGGGATTGATCGTGGCCACTGCCAGCGCATGCAGATAGACATGCCGCGCCGGGCGTTCCGCAGTCGGCGCCGGTTTGCTGGCATTGCGCCAGCCGCGCAGGCCCAGAAAGATCAAAAACCCCGCGCCGATAATTTTGGCCACAAAGAATCCGGTGGGCGAGGTGGCAATCAGCGCGGTGACCCCCAGCGCCGAGAGCAGCAGAAACAGCGTCGCCTGCGTCAGGATTGCCAGCACGCCGAGCATCGCCTTGGGAAAGCTGAGCGACATGCCATTGCTGATGCAATTCACCGCATTGGGCCCCGGCGTGGTGACAAAGACCACCCAGAACAGGGCAAAAAGGGTCCAGGCTTCAAGACTCATGGTCTTAATACACCGGTGGTGCGATGACCCAGACGGCCATGGCGGGTTCATCATAGGGGTTGGCCCATTGATAGGGCTGGTGCTTGATGCGGAAACTGTCGCCGGGCCCCACGGTAAAGGCCTGACCGTTGATCAGCAGATCCAACTTGCCGGAAATCATATAGCCCACCTCCTGCGTTGGGCGGTCTGCTGGTTTTTGCATCCTGGAATGCGGTCGAAAGGTGGAATGCACCATTTCAAAATCATCCGTCAGATCTGGCGAGAGCAGCTCTTCGATCAGCCCCTCCTCGCCCGAGCCCATGGGACGGCGCGCACCCGCGCGCACCACATAGCCCTGCTCCTCGGCTGGGGCGGCAGAATGCGAAAACAGCATCGACATCGGCACACCAAGACAGGTGGCGATCTGGCGCAGATCCGAGATCGACGGCTCTGACAGATCACGCTCTACCTGGCTGAACCAGCCCACCGAGCGCTCCATCGCCCCGGCGATATCCGCTAGGGTCATGCCGCGCGTCTTGCGCAGGGCACGAATGTCCGCGCCAAGAGTGGCAGTCAGGGGGGCTTGGTTGGTCACGCCTGATCTCTCCTGCTTGAAGTTCTGTTTGAAGTCCTGTGCGTGAAATTTCCAAGCATTTTTTCACGATGGCCTGAATCGGTGAAATTTCCAAGCATTTTTTCACCAAAATTTTCATTGCAGCGAGCCCCCCACTGCGCCAAACCCAGTTCTAGCCTTGAGAGACAAATATATGCCGACCGAAATATGGACCTGGGCGCTGCCCTATCTGCTGGCCGTCAATGGCCTGAGCTTTCTGGCATTTGCGGCGGACAAATTCTGCGCCAAACACGGCTTTTGGCGTGTCCCGGAAATGCGGCTTTTGCTGCTGGCAGCTCTTGGCGGTACCCCGGCAGCCTATGCAGCGCGGCGCCTGTTTCGGCACAAGACGCACAAACAGCCCTTTAGCAGGCGGCTACATACAATCGCCTGGATACAAGTACTTATAGCACTTATTTGGCTGCTTGGCTTTACCTAGGCGGCAAAGACCTGCGCCAGGATCGCCGTCAATTGCGTGGCATCCTCGGGGGTAAAGGCATCTGGCTGGTCGCTGTCGATATCCAGCACCGCAATCACCTCACCTGCCTTGTTCCAGACCGGCAACACCACCTCGGACTGGGTGGAAGAGGCGCAGGCGATATGGCCGGGGAAGGCGTCAACATCGGCCACCAGCTGCACCTCGCCGCTGCGCGCTGCCGCGCCACAGACCCCGCGCGAAAACGGGATTTGCAGACAGCCGTGACCGCCCTGATAGGGGCCGATCTTCAACAGATCCGGGGCCACAACGCGGTAAAACCCGGTCCAGTCAAAGCGGCTGTCGCTGTGGTGCAGCTCGCAGGCGACTGTTGCCATCAGCGCCACGACGTCATCCTCACCCTCGGTCAGGGCTGCAATTGTCTTGGCCAAAAGGGGGTAGTCAGCGCGCATGAGGGCTCTCCTGGTGTGGACGCTTTTGGTCCAAATAGAATTGGGGGCACTTGTGCCCCCAGTTTTTGTTTTGGTCAATTGCTGGCGACCTGACGGCTGGTCTTGTGACCGCCCCCTCGGCCGCCCAATGAGGGGCCTGAAGGGGGCAATCACTTAAGAATCAGACCAGCTCAATCGCAATGGCTGTGCCTTCGCCGCCGCCAATACAAATCGCTGCCACGCCACGCTTAAGGCCGCGCGTCTCTAGCGCGTTTAGCAGGGTCACGATGATACGTGCACCAGAGGCACCAATGGGATGGCCCAGCGCGCAGGCGCCGCCATTCACATTCACCTTGTCGCGCGCAATATTCATCTCATGCATAAAGGCCATGGGCACCACGGCAAAGGCCTCGTTCACCTCCCAGAGGTCCACATCCTCGACGCTCCAGCCGATCTGATCCAGCAGCTTTTTTGCCGCCGGAACCGGTGCGGTGGTGAACAAGCCGGGGGCCTGAGCGTGGCTGGCATGGCCCAGAATGCGCGCCCGCATGGTCAGGCCCTGCGCTTTCGCCGCCTCTTCCGAGGCCAGCACCAGCGCCGCAGCCCCATCCGAGATTGACGACGCATTCGCCGCCGTCACCGTGCCATCCTTGCGAAAGGCGGGCTTCAGCGTCGGGATCTTTTCGGGACGGGCATTGCCGGGCTGCTCATCGGTGGCGCTGGTGGTTTCGCCTTTGCGGGTCTTGATGGTCACCGAGGCGATTTCGCGGTCAAAGGCACCACTTTGCTGCGCGGCCAGTGCATTGGACAGCGATTTCAGCGCATATTCATCCTGCGCCTCACGGGTGAACTGAAAATGCTCGGCGCAGTCCTCGGCAAAGGTGCCCATCAGACGGCCCTTGTCATAGGCGTCTTCCAGACCGTCGAGGAACATGTGGTCGATCACCTGACCGTGGCCAATCCTGGCACCGCTGCGCTGATTGGGCAGTAGATAGGGCGCGTTGGTCATGCTTTCCATGCCACCGGCCACAACCGTATCCGTCTGGCCAAGGGCAATCTGATCATAGGCGATCATCGCCGCTTTCATGCCAGAGCCACACATCTTGTTCAAAGTCGTCGCGGGGACCTCTTCTCCCAGCCCGGCGGCAAAACCTGCCTGCCGCGCCGGAGCTTGCCCCTGGCCTGCGGGCAACACGCAGCCCATCAGAACCTCATCAACTGTCTTGGCGCCAGCCCCCTCAAGGGCGGCCTTGATGGCAACGCCGCCCAGTTCGGCCGCGGGCAGGCTGTCAAAGACGCCCTGAAATCCGCCCATTGGGGTCCGTGCCGCCCCGGAAATCACTACATTTTTCATCAGATCTTCCTCCAATCGTCGTCAACATGCATACCGAATGCTAAGGTTTGAGGTCTAGACTAGTATAAATACGTTGAGTTAGCTCCCGGGGAGATCACTATGAGCCTGACAAGTACCAAGGCCGATGGTGCACAGATTGTGACTGTAAATGCTGAACGCATCGATGCAGCTATGGCCATTCAATTCAAAGAAGACATGCGAACCGAGACTGAGAGCGGCCCTGACCGTGTGATTCTCGACCTGTCCTCTGTGCAATTCATCGATTCGAGCGGACTTGGCGCGATTGTTGCCGCCATGAAGCAGCTGGGGCGTGACCGTCGCCTGGATCTGGCTGGTCCAACCCCAATGGTCGAAAAAGTTTTCCGCCTGACCCGGATGGATACAATCTTCAACCTTTATGGCTCGTTGAACGAAGCCGTATCTGCAAAAAAGACCTGACCCTTGCCCAACCAACCCCAATTGGGCGGTAAGTGAGAAATGAATGGCTGAAACATTTGCATGTTCGTTCACGGCAACCGAGCTGAATGCTCGCTCTGGGATCTCAGAGGTGATGAAACGGCTGCGAGATTTTGATCTACCGGAAGAGCGTTTTGGAGATGTTCAAATTGCTCTGGCCGAGGCTGTGAACAATGTTGTTGAGCATGCCTATTCGGGCGGCCCAACGGGTGACATCTGCATTAAATGCAATCTGTCGCCGCAGGAGTTGTGGATCGAAATCAGTGATTTCGGACCGCCACTTCCCTATGGCGAGTTGCCTGAGGGCTTGCCCGCCGATGTGACGTGCTCCTTTGACTCCCTGCCTGAGGGGGGCTTTGGCTGGTTTTTGATACGCGAGTTGACCAGTGATCTGAAATACCAGCGACAAAACGACAGCAATCTGCTCTCGCTTTGTTTTGCGGTTGTCGTTTCTTAAGGCTGAGGCTTGACTGAATGCTTGCCAGTTGACCCTGAATGCCTGCAACCAGACAGCCAGATCAGGCTGCAGGCCGTGCGACATGGGGCATCCGCCACAGAGTTGTCGCAATTCAGTCCCACTCTCGCCCCAGCCCTGAGGCAATGATTAACGTGTAGCTGAGTTAAGCTTCCCCTGGCGCCGGACCTCCAAGCCCCCACCGATCGTGCGACGCCAGGGATACTTCGGGCTTTCTCCCATAAAAGTCTTGATCCAATCTGCAGCCACTGGCCTGTTTGTGACCCAAGGTTTTGCATTGTCATTGCGGATGCAGCCACTACCCTGTCGGGCAAATCAACAAGGGTGGATCATGCGCGACTTTCAATCTCCCGGACGCTCTGCCGTCTATGCTCAGAACGGCCTTTGCGCCACGTCTCATCCGCTGGCGGCAGGGGCTGCAATTGATGTGTTGAAACGCGGTGGCAATGCCATGGATGCCGCCATCGCCGGTGCTGTCTTGCTGGGCATTTGCGAGCCACAGATGACGGGCATAGGGGGCGACTGCTTTGTGCTTTTCTCCCGTGGCGGCAGTGATGAGATCCATGCGGTGAACGGCTCGGGGCGGGCGCCTGCTGCTGCCAATGCTGCAGAACTTCGCGCGCAGGGCTTGGATGCCATGCCTCTGCGCAGCGCCCATGCGGTCACTATTCCCAGCGCCATAGAGACCTTCTGCCATCTGGCAGAAACCGAGGGAAAGCTTGGTCTGGATGTGCTGCTTGCCCCTGCTATCCACTATGCGGAAACGGGCGTTCCGGTCGCGCCACGGGTGGCCTTTGACTGGGGCAACGATGCGGAGGCCCTGCAGGGCAATGCCCGCAATGCCTTTTTGTTTGACGGCAAACCACCCTCTGTGGGTCAGGTGTTTTGCGCCCCCGGTCAGGCCGAGGTGCTGCGCCGCATCGCCCGCGACGGGCGTGACGCCTTTTATACTGGTGAAATTTCCGAAGACATGGTTGCCACGCTGCAGGCCGCTGGTGGGCTTCATACCGCCGAGGATTTTGCCAGCGCGGCCTGTGATCGGGTGGCGCCGGTTTCGGCCTCCTACAAGGGGGTGGATCTGGTCGAGCACCCACCCAACGGCCAGGGGGCAACTGCCCTGCTTTTGCTCAATATTCTGGCGCATTTTGACATTGCCGCCATGGATCCCTTTGGGGCGCAGCGGGCGCATATCGAAGCCGAAGCCTCGAAACTGGCCTATGATGCCCGCAACCGCTTTTTGGCCGACCCTGATCACACCTCCCGGCTTGAACACATGCTGTCGTTGGAAACGGCGGCCAGGCTGGCGGCTCTGATTGATCCCAAACGCGCCATGGCAGCCGCCGCGCCCCTTAGTGAAGCGGTCCATAAAGACACCATCTACATCACTGTGGTGGACAAGGATCGCATGGCAGTGTCGCTGATCTACTCTATCTTTCACGGCTTTGGGTCTGGCCTCGCCTCCGAGAAATTTGGCATCCTGCTCCAGAACCGGGGCGCCGGCTTCACTCTGCAAGAGGGGCATGCAAACGAGTTGGCAGGCGGTAAGCGGCCGATGCACACCATCATTCCCGGCATGCTGCGCAAAGAGGGCCGTGTCATGATGCCATTTGGTGTTATGGGCGGCGCTTACCAACCCACAGGTCATGCGCGTTTCGTCTCTAACCTGCAGGACTTTGGCATGGATCCACAGTCGGCCATTGATGCTCCGCGCTGCTTCACGGATGCGGGCGTGCTAAAGGTCGAGCGCGGCTATAGCGATCAGACCCGGCAACAGCTGAGGGATATGGGGCATAGGGTCGAAATTCCCGGGACCGCCCTTGGCGGTGCCCAGGCGATCAACATGCGTTCGGATGGCATCCTTGAAGGGGCGAGTGATCCGCGCAAAGACGGCTGCGCCCTGGGCTACTAAGCCGCGCCCTGGGGCGCGTACCGGGCCTCTCTGAGTGGGATCTGGGGCGGCAAGACCCGCAGACGCAACATCACAATCATGCGCCACCGCGCCGGGCCTTTGCCCCGGCGCCATGCCCAACGCCTGGGTCAGGCTGTCTGGTACAGTCAGCTCTGTCACAGGGGGCGGGAGCCGCGCGCTAAGCCCGCTAAACGAACGCGGCGACAACATCGGCCTATGTAACGCTATGATACAAAGGGGGGTTAGTTCAGCTGATACTGCAGGGAATAGGCCGCACCATCGAATTGATCAAACATCTCCGGCAGGTCCGGATGGCTGATCGGTTCTCCGGAATAGTCCGCGACCAGGTTCTGCTCCGAGACATAGGCCACGTAGTAGGTCTGGTCGTTTTCCGCCAGTAAGTGGTAAAAGGGCTGGTTCTTCACCGGCCGGCTGTCCTCTGGAATGGCCTCATACCAGTCATCCGAATTTGCGAATTTTGGATCCACATCAAAAACCACACCCCTAAACGGGTGTTTGCGGTGGCGGACCACCTGTCCTAGATTGTATTTTGCGCGCGTTCTTAACATTTTTAGACAGTCTCCGTGACTTGTTACTAACGCGGAACGCTGTCAAATGTCCAACTGTTGACATAAATTTTCAAGGAAACAGTCTGTGAACCTGGCCGTAACAGTACTTGAGATCACTGCCCCAGTTTTCCTCCTAGCCGGTGTTGGTTTCACTTGGGTGAAACTTGGATTTGAATATCGCATCCAGTTCGTCACGCGGTTGGCGATGACACTGGCGGTTCCCGCTCTGATCTTCACCGCGCTGATGAAAACCGAGCTGGACAAGGGCACTCTGGGCGTCTTTGTCATTGCCGCTCTTCTGGGCCATGCCCTGCTGACCTTGGTCGGAGCCCTGCTGATAAGAGCGGGACGTTTGAGCCGGCAGACCTACCTGGCCCCCTTCATTTTCGGCAATACCGGCAATCTCGGCATCCCTTTGGCACTGTTTGCCTTTGGAGAGGCGGGGCTCGGATATGCTGTGGTGATGCTGGCGGTCTCTTCGGTATTATCTTTTACGCTGGGCCTTGCGTTGGTGGCGGGCAAGGGCGGCGGTGGCAAAGCCCTGCGCGAGCCTATGGTTTGGGCCACTCTGCTGGGCGCGCTGTTTTTGTGGCAGGACTGGCAGACGCCGCGGTTTCTGACCAATGCCCTTGATCTCATTGGCCAAATGGCCATCCCGATGATGCTGATCACACTTGGCGTCGCCATTGCCCGGCTTACCCCGGGAAAGACGGGCCTCGCCGTTTTGCTCTCCCTCGTCAAGCTCTGCGCCAGTGTCGCAATCGGCTGGGGGCGGGGGCTGGCCTTTGGTCTCGACAAGACCGCCTTTGGCGTTTTGGTCCTGCAACTTGCCACTCCGGTTGCCGTCACCTCGTACCTTTTGGCCGAGAAATTTGGCGCCGACGCCGAGGCCGTGGCGGGCTTTGTGGTGGTCTCCCCCCTGATGTCCATCGCAGCACTGCCACTGGTCCTGTCGGTCTTGATCGATTTGTGATTTTCTCTTTTGCTGAAATTCGCTAGAATGCCAAAAAAATATAACAAACTTAGGCAGAGGCAATGAGCAGAATCATCGTCGCACTGACCCTCCTTCTGGTCGTTGCGTCCTGTGGTGGTGGTCCCAGTACGCCACCACGCAATCTGGACAACGCGTGTAGTATCATTAAGGAGCGGCCCAAATACCTGAAGGCCTTTCGCGCCGCCGAGCGGCGCTGGGGGGTGCCTATGCATGTGCAGATGGCGACCATCCATCAGGAAAGCAAGTTCCGTGGCAACGCCCGCACGCCGCATAAATACCTGTTGGGTGTGATCCCCATGGGGCGGCAATCTAGCGCTTATGGCTATGGTCAGGCTCTGGACGGAACCTGGGAAGATTACAAACGCGATACCGGGCGCCACCGTGCCAAACGGGACCGTATCGAGGACGCCACGGATTTCATGGGCTGGTATATGAACGCCAGCCTCAAAAAGAACGGCATTCCGCTCTATGATGCGCGCAATCAGTATCTGGCCTATCACGATGGGCATTCTGGATTTGCCCGCGGCACCTACAAGTCAAAAACCTGGCTGTTGCGGGTGGCGAACAGGGTTGAGGCACGCTCGCAAACCTATCAGGCCCAACTGGCAACCTGCCGTCGCGCCCGCTGACTGCACAAGGATCCGGATTGGCTGTAAGGTTTTTGTGAGAGAGGATAATTACACCATGAAGCTTGCTCACATCAGCATTGCGGCACGCAGCGCTGACAGGCTAGCCGCATTTTACGCTGGGGTCTTCGGTTGCGCAGAAATACGGCCTCCCAGAACTTTGTCGGGTGAAGTCGTGTCGCGAGGTAACGGATTGCCAAACAGCGTGATTTACTCAATCTGGTTGAAGTTTCTGGACCAAGAAACACCTTTTTTAGAGCTACTTGAATATAAAAGCAGCGTGGACTGTGTTGAACCGAAAGTTGATGAAATCGGCCTAAGCCATCTGGCTTTCCAGGTGGCAGATATCGCATCCACCATGACCACCATTCTTAAAGCGGGTGGAAAGGCTCTTGGTGAAATCACAAATTTCGGAACTGCTGACGAACCTTTGTTGATTGTCTACATGCGGGACTGTGAAGGTAATATTCTAGAACTGGAGCAACCTGCGGCTTAGCCGGTGCAGGGTGACTTCGTCCGTATTGTGTGAGCCCTGCCATCGCGGGTTTTGCAACTGCAGCGACAATCCGGTTCGATGCTCGCACCGCAGGATCGCCCAGGGTAAATTTAGGGCCGTTGTGCGGGTTTTTTCCCTCCTGGGGGAGAAGGCTGAGCTGGCGAGGTTTACTTTCAGGTTCACCTGAGCCAGAAAACACACCCCTTTTTGGCGTACAAGTGGTTGATTGAATGGTGACCCCGGTAGGATTCGAACCAAGAACCTGCCCCTTAGGAGGGGCTAGTGGCCACCACAGAACAAAGGGTTAGCCACAAAAAAGCAATGTTATCAAAGGCCGAAAACCCGGCTTCTGCAGGGTTCACAGGTTCAGGCAGGTTCAGTGAACCAGAAAGCATACCCTCTCTCATTTGACTTGCCCTCTTCCCTTCGCTTCTTCTACCAGACCGAGATCCAAAGCACCTGCCGCGCGCCGCAGGTAATCTGGCGAAAACTGCGCATAGGTTGACCGTGTGACGCTCGGGTTGCTGTGCCCCAGGTAAGATGCAACCTCTTCAATCGGGACGCCTGCCTCCACCATAAACCGGCCAGCTGTGCGGCGCAGATCGTGGGGGGTGCAGTGAGCTATTCCCGCCCTTTTCACTGCGGCATTGAACCCTGTTTTGATTGACCCCACTTGGCGCCCGCCCCATTCGACCACGAAGGGCGAAACAGAGGACGCCTGCGCGGTTTGGAGCGCTGCTATCAAGGTGTCATTGACCGGGACTGTCGCACGACCTTTTTTCGGCCCGATATCGTTTTTGGCGAGTTTGATCACCCGCCGCTCTAGATCCACCCGATCCCAGGTCAATTCTAGTAGAGCTCCAATGCGACCGGCAGTCGTGAGCATGAGCAGAATTGCAAGCCGGATATGTGGATCCACGGCGGCGTTGATCAGGGCGCTTGCTTCTGTTCGCGTAAGATACCTATCGCGCGGCTGAGGCATGCGTGGCAGTTCGATGTGAGGGGCCGCATTGACGAGCCCTCGTTTTTCCGCCCACTTCACCGTGGCGCGGAGGCAGTTCATCTCAGTTCGAATCGTTCCATCTTTGCGGCCATCGGCTCGGCGAGAAGCAATGTAGGCGCGGCAATGTTCTACCGTAACTTGATCAACCCCGAGGTGCCCGAACACTGGCAAGACATTCTTTCCCACCTGTTCCAGCTTTGCGGCTTGCCGACGCTCGCCCATGTCTTCTTGGTAGGCGGCCCAAGCTTGCGCCACAGTTGCGCCGCCCTCCGGGGCTTGCGCGTATAGAATTAGCTCGCGGGCTTCTTTCTCCGCTTCATGGCGAGAAGTGGCCGCAAGACGGTAACGTCTCCTGCGCCCGTCTTCTTCATTCCACATGACGACCCAGCGTCCTTTGAGGCGTCCGAGGCGATAGTCCCGCATTCGTGTTTCTCCACTGTTTCGGCTGCAATTCGGTAACTCTTTCCAACGCGGAACGCGGGTAACTCGCCGCTTCGGATCATCGCACGGACTGTTTCACCTGAACAGCCCCAGCGATCCGCCAGCTTGTCTGCTGTGAATGGCCTCATAGTTCTCTCCATCAAAGGGGTGCGGTTTCGGGGTTAGAACTGCGCCTTGAAAGCAACCAGGTGGCTGATGAGGCTGAATCAGTTCGGGTTGGGTTGTTTGGCGCGGATGCCCGGTTGCTATCAGGGGGCAATCATCGGCGTTCCGTGGGGCCGTTGATCTTGCGTTTCCAGCGACTGTTCTTGCTGCCTGGGATGGTCCCTTTGGGCTTATGCGCTCCGCTGTGCTTGGCGGCGACCCGCTTGCACTTTGCTATGCTTGGGATGTCCTCGCTGGAAGTTTTACGGCGATGGCATTTTTCATGGGCGGGTCGCAGGTTCTCGTCGCTGTCGTCGCCGCTGATCTCTAGTGGGATAACGTGATCCGCGTCCCAGCGTTCACGGGTGCCGTCAATGGGCTGGCTGCAAATGTGGCAGATGCCTTTGGCGTCCTTGAAGATGCGAGCGCGGCGGGGGGTCGACATGTAGCGGCGGGTCATGCTGCGACCACGCTCAAGCTGGCCCAGCCACTCCATTGCTTGGCGGCGGCCTCCATCATTCCCGGGAAAGAGCGGCTGCGCAGGCGGGCGCGATCTGGGCCGGGAGGCGCCCGGTGAATGGCGTTCCATTTCTTCCATCCTTCGCTATTGCGCTCTGGCTCTGGCAGGCGGTTCGTCTCGACCAGCTGAGGCAGGCCGCGAAGGTACCAGCCAGTGTTCTTGTAAGCGGGCTCGCCAAACCAGAAAGGCTGAACCATATGGGCGCGCGGGAGATCTGCGGGCATGCGATC
>JAWUWF010000076.1:0-13076 GCA_034111985.1 Pseudophaeobacter sp. | reverse complement strand
CGTGCAAAATGGCTATGTAAAATCCATAGTTGGGTTGGAGCAGGCAGTGATCCTTCAGCCCGGTTATGCCATTGAATATGATTATATCGACCCCCGCGCGCTGACGCTGGAACTGGCGCTCAAGGATGTGCCGGGGCTCTATCTAGCTGGACAGATCAACGGAACTACGGGGTATGAAGAGGCCGCCGCCCAGGGGTTGGTCGCCGGTTTGAACGCTGCGAGCACCTGTCTCGAACGGGACCCGGTGATGTTTGGCAGGTCCAACAGCTATATCGGTGTTATGGTTGATGACCTTACGCCGCATGGCGTAACGGAACCCTATCGTATGTTTACCTCGCGGGCTGAATTTCGCCTGTCCTTAAGAGCTGATAATGCAGATCAGAGACTGACGCCACTGGCGACAAATCTGGGTTGTGTCTCTGAAACCAGGCGCGTTGCCTACGAAGATAAATGGGATCGGCTGCAAAAATCCAGAAGTGAGTTGGAATCTTCGATCTTTACGCCAAAGCAAATTTCTCAAGCTGGGATTTATGTTAATCAGGACGGAAACAAGCGCAGCGCCTTTGATGTCCTTGCTTTTCCTGATGTCAATTTTGAAGATATTATCCCACTTTTGCCCGGCTGTGAGACTGCGGATGGAGAGACTCGGCGTCAGTTGGAACGAGATGCACTCTACGTTCACTATATTGCACGTCAGGAAAAAGAGATTGCTGCGGTAAAACGGGACGAGGGACACCTTATTCCTACGGATTTTGATTACAGCTCTATCGATGGTCTCTCTGCTGAGCTAAAGCAAAAACTGACAAAGGCCCGGCCTGAAACGCTTGCAAAGGCAAGTCGAATTGGAGGCATGACACCCGCCGGACTGGCTCTCATACTGGCCAGGCTGCGGAGAGATAAGAGAATTCAGGAGAAAACTGCATGAATCACATGAGCCTCACGGAGCAGCTGGGTGTTTCACGTGAAACAATGGCGCGGTTGGAAAAGTTCGAGGAGGTTCTTCTGAAGTGGAATCCTCGAATAAATTTGGTCTCCAAAAATAGTCTTACCGATCTTTGGCAACGGCATATTGCAGATTCTGTCCAAGTCTATGATTGCGTCAAAGATATCGGCGAAACATGGTTGGATATAGGCAGCGGAGGTGGATTCCCTGGTATTGTGGTCGCAATTCTGGCCGCAGAGCGTTCGCCAAAAACCAAGGTCACATTGATCGAAAGCGATCAGCGAAAATCTGCATTCCTGAGGACCGCTGCCCGGGAATGTGGTGTATCAATTTCGGTATTGAATAAGCGCATAGAGGAGGTTGAACCTCTTGGCGCCGGTATCATGTCGGCGCGTGCCGTTGCAGACCTGGATACACTGCTTGGCTTTTCTCAGCGACATTTGGCTGAGGACGGCGTTGCACTCTTTCCCAAAGGCGAAAGTTGGAAAAAAGAAATGGATGCGGCAACAAAGAAATGGCGATTTGACGTTGAAACCATTACAAGTTTGACCGAAACTGAAGCAGTTATTCTGAAGATCAAGGGAATCACGCGTGTCTGATCTATCCCGCCCGGAGGGGCCACGAATTATCGCGGTTGCAAATCAAAAGGGTGGAGTGGGGAAAACAACAACAGCCATAAATCTCGCAGCTGCCTTGGTTGAAACCGGCTTGCGTGTTCTTGTTGTTGATCTGGATCCTCAGGGGAATGCCTCGACTGGGCTGGGCATTGATAGTGCCGACCGGGATGCAACAACCTACGACCTTCTTGTCGATGATGCTCCGCTTAGTAAGGTTATCAGGGCAACTGAGATCGAAGATCTTTGCATTATTCCGGCAACCGTTGATCTGAGCTCTGCTGATATCGAGCTCTTTGCCAATGAAAAAAGGAGTTTTCTGCTGCATGATGCTTTGCGGCAGAAGGCCATGGATGAGTATGAATGGGACTATGTCCTGATAGATTGCCCTCCGTCTCTTAACCTTTTGACAGTAAATGCAATGGTTGCTGCACATTCGGTCCTGATCCCACTGCAAAGTGAATTCTTTGCCTTGGAGGGTGTGTCGCAATTGCTTTTGACCATTCGGGAAGTTCGTCAATCTGCCAATCCAAATCTGCGGATTGAAGGTATTGTCTTAACCATGTTTGATCGCCGTAATAACCTCTCTCAGCAGGTTGAGAAGGATGCGCGCGATAATCTTGGTGAACTGGTATTTAAGACAAAGATCCCGCGAAATGTGCGCGTCAGCGAGGCACCTTCTTATGCCTTGCCCGTTCTCAACTATGATAGCAATTCTCTTGGGGCCAAGGCTTATCGGGCACTGGCCGAAGAGTTGATTTCTAACAACCAGAAAGTCGCGGCGTGACAGCGGTGTATAAAATGTCTGAAAAGAAAAACAAACCTCGGGGACTAGGGCGGGGACTGTCGGCCTTGATGGCGGATGTTAACCCTGAGCCGGTGAGCACAGAGGTTCAAACCCCTCGAAATGCAGAAATCCTGGTTCCTATTGAAAAGGTTATTGCGAACCCAGATCAGCCGCGCCGCCAGTTTCTGCAGGAAGATCTGGATGATTTGACAGCATCGATCAAGGAAAAGGGCGTCTTGCAGCCCCTGATCGTGCGTCCACGTCCCGGTGATATGTATGAAATCGTCGCAGGTGAGCGTCGCTGGCGGGCGGCACAGGCGGCTCAACTTCATGAAGTGCCCGTCCTGATCCGCGACTATTCCGATGTTGAAATGATGGAAGTTGCCATCATTGAAAACATTCAGCGATCCGATCTAAACGCCATGGAAGAAGCCCATAGCTATAAACAGCTGATGGAACGCTTTGGTCACACTCAGGAAAAGATGGCTGAGGCCCTGGGGAAAAGCCGTAGCCATATCGCCAATCTGGTTCGGCTGCTACATCTGCCTGAAGACGTGCGCACCCTGGTCCATGAACGAAAGCTGTCAGCGGGCCATGCCCGTGCCTTGATCACGTCTGATAACGCGTCTGAGCTGGCCAGCAAGATTGTCAAAGGTGGGTTGTCTGTCCGGGCAACCGAGGCGCTGGTGAAAAAAGATGCGGCAGGCATACAGCCAACTGTAGCCAGAAAACCTCGCAGCGCTGCCGAAAAAGATGCGGATACCAAAGCCCTCGAAGGGGATCTGTCTGCGATCTTGCGCATGAAGATTTCGATTGATCACAAGGCTGGTGGAGAATCCGGGTCGGTGACAATCAGCTATGACAATCTTGATCAGCTTGATGAGCTCTGCAATATCCTGAGTAAGTAGTCAGGAGTTTGGGCGTGTCCAGATAAAGGTCAGGACTGCTGTCAGAACAACGACCTGAATGCCCACTACATGCGATGGGGCACCCAGAATCAAAGACAACATCAGGACGGCGGCAATCGATACGGTTGCCGCCTTTTTTGCGCCTGGCCGAATGGCGCCGCGCTCATTCCAGTCCATAATCATCGGGCCAAACGTGCGATGCGTGATCAGCCAAGAATGCAGCCGTTCCGAGGAGTTGGCAAAACAGAACGTCGCCAAGAGCAAAAACGGCACTGTTGGAAGCAGCGGAAGAACAACGCCGATCAGGGCCAGACCGAGGGACAGAATGCCGATACCGGCGTAGAGAAATCTCATCTGTCTGATCCCATCTGCAAAGGGTTAATCCACCAAAAGCTCTCGGAGAATGGCGTTCAAAACCGCGCGCCCCTGATCCGTCGCCCGGAGCCTGTCATCCGAGATAGTTACCATGCCAAGGTTGACAAGGTCTTCAAGGCGCGCGGCCGGCAATTCCTGTCCGGACAGGGCTGTGTAGCGGGGGACGTCCATGCCTTCGCTCAGGCGCATCGACATCATCATGTATTCAATTGCGGTGTCTTCACGGGGCAGGGCCTGGAATAGGCTTTCGCCTGAGCCCTCTGAGACGGCCTTGAGCCAGGCGCCGGGCGCGCGGTGGGTTTCAGTCGCGTGGCGCTGACCCTTGAGTGTAAGACGCCCGTGGGCTCCGGGACCGATCCCCAGGTAGTCACCATAGCGCCAATAGATCTGATTATGGCGGGATTCTTCGCCGGGGCGCGCATGGTTGGAAATCTCGTAGGCGGGCATGCCGTGGGCGCTGCAGATATCCTGCGTTGCCTGATACATGTCAGCGGCTGTGTCATCTGTTGGCAGGTTGCGCAGCTTGCCGCGCGCGTAGCGATCGCCAAAGGCGGTGCCTTCCTCGATGGTGAGTTGGTACAGGGAAAGGTGGTCAATCGCCATGTTGAGGGCTTCTGACAACTCGTTTTGCCAGTGCTGCAGATCCTGGCCCTGACGTGCGTAGATCAGATCAAAGCTGACCCGATCAAAGCAATTGCGGGCAATGTCAAAGGCGGCGCGGGCCTCTGATACGGAATGGATCCGGCCCAGTCGGCCCAGGTCTTCATCATTCAGAGCCTGAATGCCCATGGAAATTCGATTGACGCCGGCATCGCGATAGCCCGCAAATCGTCCTGCCTCGACAGAGCCAGGATTGGCTTCAAGAGTGATCTCTATGTCATTGGCAAAGGTCCATATTTCACGTGCGGCCTCTATCACGGCTGCGACGGTTTCCGGCATCATCAGGGAAGGTGTGCCGCCGCCAAAGAAAATGGAGTTCAGGATCCGGCCGGAAAGCGGCGGAGAGACCCGCTTCAACTCGCTCAAATAGGCTCTAACCCAGGCCTTTTGGTCGATATTGGCGGTTACGTGACTGTTGAAGTCGCAATAAGGGCATTTGGCCTGACAAAAGGGCCAGTGTACGTATAGGCCAAAGCCCCCATGCCGCCAATCATCCACTGAAGCAACCTTTGATAAAACCATCAACGGCCTTTGCGCGATGACTGATCTTGTTCTTTTCCCAGCGATCCATCTCGGAAAAAGTCACCTCATGGCCGTCGGGCACAAACATCGGATCATAGCCGAAGCCGTCCAATCCGCGCAGCGGCCAGATCAGATGCCCGGGGGCGACGCCCTCAAAGACTTCGTCATGGCCATCCGGCCAGGCCAGCACCAGGGTGCAGCGGAACTGCGCTGTGCGGGGATGCGCAGCATTAAGGGCGTCGAGCTCTGTATTGGCGCGGGTCATGGCCATCAGAAAATCGCGACCATTACCGGTTTCGGCCCAGTCAGCGGTATAGACACCAGGGGCGCCATTCAGCGCGTCGATGGTGATGCCAGAGTCGTCGGACAGGGCAGGGAGCCTGGTTGCCTTGGCGGCGGCATGTGCCTTGATACGGGCGTTGCCGATAAAGGTATCTTCGGTCTCTTCGGGTTCTGGCAGATCCAGCGCTGCGGCGCCGATAACCTCAACACCAAAGGGCTTGAGGAGATGCGCCATCTCCTCAAGCTTGCCTTTGTTGTGGGTCGCGATCAACAGCTTGCTGTCGGCGAATTTGCGGCTCATGCGCAGGCAGCCTTTTGCATCGCGGCGAGTTCAGCTGTGCCTTTTTCGGCGAGATCCATCAGGATGTTCATTTGGTCGCGGGAAAAGAGCGAGCCTTCGGCCGACATCTGCACTTCGATCAGTTTGCCAGAGCCGGTCATGATAAAGTTACCGTCAACGCCAGCCTCGGAATCTTCGGGGTAGTCCAGGTCCAGAATTGGCTGGCCAGCATAGATGCCGCAGGAGATGGCCGAGACCGGATCCATCAGCGGGTCGATCTTGACGTCGCCAGCCTTCATCAGTTTGTTCACGGCCAGACGGAGGGCAACCCAGCCGCCGGTGATGGCTGCACACCGGGTGCCGCCGTCGGCCTGCAACACGTCACAATCGATGGTGATCTGACGCTCTCCCAGGGCAACACGGTCAACGCCGGCGCGCAGAGCCCGACCGATCAGACGCTGGATTTCAACGGTGCGGCCACCCTGTTTGCCAGTCGCGGCTTCGCGGCGCATGCGGGTATTGGTGGCGCGGGGCAACATGCCGTATTCTGCTGTCACCCAGCCAAGGCCCGATCCTTTGATAAAGGGTGGGACCCGTGGCTCGAGGCTTGCGTTGCACAGCACATGCGTATCGCCCATTTTGATCAGGCACGAGCCCTCGGCATGTTTGGTGAAACCGGTTTCGATCGACACGGCGCGCATTTCGTTTAGTTCTCTTTTCGAGGGTCGCATGGGCTATCCTTTTTTTGCTGCTCTTCCGATAGCCGCCGGGGCCGCGGGGATGCAAGCATGATTGACCTTTTACCTGATCGCTCTTTAATGCAAATTGGAGCATGGGTTCCTCTCATTGCAGAAATTGGCCGTAAAAACGCAAATGACCGATGCCAAAGAAATACTGAGTGACATGAATGACCGTTCGCGGGAGGTGTTCCGCACGGTTGTCGAAAGCTATCTTGAAAGCGGTGAGCCGGTGGGCAGCCGTACCCTGACGCGGTCACTGAATGAAAAAGTCAGTGCGGCGACGGTGCGCAATGTCATGCAGGATCTGGAGTATCTTGGCCTGCTGGACAGCCCGCATGTCAGCGCCGGGCGCATCCCGACTCAGATGGGGCTTCGGATGTTTGTCGATGGATTGCTTGAGGTCGAAGACCTCAAGATCCAGGATCGGGAAAAGATTGATGCCACCCTGGGCAAAAACGCCGGCGACGTTGGCGGTATGCTCGACCGGGTAGGGGCGGCGCTGTCCGGGGTGACCCAGGGTGCGTCACTGGTTTTGACACCGAAACACGAGGCAGAGATTCGCCATATCGAGTTTGTTTCGCTGGCGCAGGATCGCGCCCTGGTGGTTTTGGTGTTTTCAGATGGCCGCGTGGAAAACCGACTTTTTAGTCCACCGCCCGGCCAGACTCCCAGTTCGATGCGCGAGGCTGCAAATTTCCTAAACTCGCTGATCGAGGGGCGGACCCTGGGCGGTTTGCGGCGCGACATGCAAAAGGAAATTGACGCCCGCCGGCAGGAGATTGATGTGCTGGCGCAGGACATGATTGAAAGCGGCCTTGCGGCCTGGGAAGATGACAGCAGCGAAAAGGCGCGTCTTATTGTGCGGGGCCGGGCGAATCTTTTGGGAGAAGGCGGGGCAGCAGCAGAGCTGGACTTGATCCGAAACCTGTTTGATGACCTTGAACGCAAGCAAGATATCGCCGAATTCCTTGAACTCACCGAAGACGGCGAGGGTGTGCGTATTTTTATCGGTTCCGAAAACAAACTTTTCTCACTTTCGGGTTCCTCTTTGGTGGTCTCTCCCTATATGAACTCGGATCGAAAGATCATTGGTGCGGTTGGGGTGATTGGCCCGACTCGCCTGAATTACGGACGGATTGTGCCGATTGTGGACTACACGGCGCAATTGGTCGGAAAGCTTCTTTCCGACCGGAGTTAGAGGTGAAAAATGTCAGAGCCCAGAAACGACGATTTTTTGGACGATATCGCTAATGTCGAAGCTGAAGAGCTGGCGGCGGAAATGGCTGAAATGGACGATGCTGCGATTGAACTTGATGAGCTGAGAGCCGAACGGGACGAATACAAAGATCGCTTTGTGCGTGCCTTGGCGGATGCTGAAAACTCCCGCAAGCGCGGTGACAAAGCCCGCCGTGAGGCTGAACAATATGGTGGCTCAAAGCTGTCGCGTGACATGCTGCCGGTGTTTGACAACCTCAAGCGCGCCGTCGAGTCGGCAACGGATGAGCAGAAGGAAGTTGCGTCTGCCCTGATCGAAGGTGTCGAGTTGACCATGCGGGCCCTGTTGGGTGTTTTTGAAAAGCATGGCGTGCGGGTTGTCTCGCCTCAGGTTGGCGACCGGTTTGACCCTCAGGTCCATGAGGCGATGTTCGAAGCCCCGGTCCCCGGCACCAAGGCTGGCGACATCATTCAGGTCTCTGGCGAAGGTTTCATGTTGCATGACCGTTTGCTGCGTCCGGCGCAGGTTGGCGTATCGTCAACACCGGCGGGTTGATCTGACGGGCTGATATCTCAGACGGCCCCAGAGGGCCGATGCCTGCGGCGCAGGTATTTTTGGCAAGATGAAAAGGCGGCTCCGGGATGGGCCGCCTCTTTTTTATCCGGCGGCGTCTTTCAGCTTGTAGAGAATATCAAGCGCTTCACGTGGCGTAAGCTCGTCCGGGTGGATGCTGCCAAGCAGCTCTTCCAGTGGCGAAGGGCCTGCAGCTACCTTTGGTTGCGGCGGTGGGGCGGCGGCAAACAGCGGCAGATCGTCGATATGGATTTTTGCGCCTGCGCCCTCCCGGCTACCTTTCTCAAGAATGTCGAGCACATCACGGGCGCGGGCAACAACGCTGGCAGGCAGGCCGGCAAGTTGCGCCACCTGCACCCCGTAGGAGCGGTCAGCGGCCCCCTTTTTGACCTCGTGCAGAAAGATCACTTCGCCTTCCCATTCCTTGACCGTGACGGTGGCGTTTTCCACACCAGACAGTTTGTTCGAAAGCTGGGTCAGCTCGTGGTAATGGGTGGCAAACAGGGCGCGCGATTGGTTGACTTCGTGCAGGTGTTCCAATGTGGCCCAGGCGATAGAAAGCCCGTCATAGGTGGCCGTGCCACGGCCGATCTCGTCCAGAATGACCAGGGCACGATCATCCGCCTGGTTGAGGATCGCGGCGGTCTCGACCATCTCAACCATAAAGGTTGAGCGGCCACGGGCCAGATCGTCGGAGGCACCAACGCGGCTGAACAATTGGCTGACCAAACCGATATGGGCGGCTTCTGCCGGCACATAGCTGCCCATCTGCGCCAGCAGCGCAATTAGGGCGTTCTGGCGCAAGAAGGTTGATTTACCCGCCATGTTGGGGCCGGTCAAAAGCCAGACTGCGGCGCCTTTACTGGCGCTTAGATCGCAGTCATTTGCGACAAATCTGTCACCGCCTTGCTGTCGCAGGGCGCGCTCAACCACCGGATGGCGTCCGCCTTCGATCTGAAAGGCGCGGGAGTTGTCGACGCGGGGCCGGGCCCAGTTTTCGCCACGTGCCAGATCTGCCAGGGCGCTGAGAAGGTCCAGCTCTGCCAGGCCCCGCGCTGCGCCATTGAGACGCGCCGCCTGTTCCATGATTGCGCTTGAAAGCGCAGAATAGAGCCGTTTTTCTATCTCGAGCGCGCGATTGCCAGAGTTTAAGATCCGGGTCTCGATCTCGCTGAGTTCTACCGTGGTGAAGCGCACCTGATTTGCGGTGGTTTGACGGTGGATGTATTTCTCTGACAGCGGCGCCGACAGCATCTTGTCTGCATGGGTCGCCGTGGTCTCGATGAAATAGCCCAGCACGTTGTTGTGTTTGATCTTTAGTGAGGTGATGCCTGTATGGGCGGCATAATCCTGCTGCATGCCGGCGATGACTGACCGCCCCTCGTCGCGCAGGGTACGGGCCTCGTCCAAATCCTCATCGTAGCCGGCGGCAATAAATCCACCATCACGTGCCAGGTGCGGTGGTTCGGCCACCAGCGCGGCCTCGAGCAGATCCAGCAATGTGTCAAATCCGGTCAGGTCTTTGGTCGCGTCAGCAATCAGCGGTGGCAGGTCTTCGCTCGCGTGGCGCGTGGCGATAGCACCGGCCTGTTCCAGCCCGTTGCGGATGGCGGCGAGATCACGGGGGCCGCCCCGGTCCAGCGCCAGGCGCGACAGGGCGCGGTCGAGATCGGGGGTTTTGCGCAGCGCACTGCGCAGCTCTTCGCAGATCTGGTCGCGTTCCACTGCAAAATCCAAGGCCCCAAGGCGCGCGTTGATCACATCCAGATTGCGCGAGGGGCTGGAGAGGCGTTGCTCTAACAGACGCGCGCCGCCGGGCGTGACGGTGCGATCTATCACTGCCAATAATGAGCCGGCCCGGGCACCAGACAGTGAGCGTGTGAGTTCCAGGCTGGCCCGCGTTGAGGCATCAATCTGCACGACGCGGTCCTCAGACTCCTGCACCGGTTGTTGCAACAGCGGCAATTTGCCCTTTTGGGTGATCTCGAGGTAGTCAATGAGCGCGCCCATGGCCGAGACCTCGGCGCGGCTGAAGGTGCCAAACCCATCCAGCGCGCCCACGCCAAACAGATTGCAGATCCGCTTTTCCGCCGCCGTGCTGTCAAAGCTTGCTTTGCCCAGCGGGGTGAGGGGGATCTTGTATTCATCCGCCAGCGGCGCTGTTGCCTCATAGGGTGCGCCCTCAGAAACGATCAGTTCCGAAGGGGCCAGGCGGGCCAGCTCTGGCGACAGGCGCACCCGGCTGATGGGCATCACGTGAAACGCGCCGGTCGAGATATCGGCCCAGGCGAGGGCTGACTCGTCGCGCAGTTCCGAATAGGAGACCAGAAAATTGTGGCGTCGCGCCTCAAGCAGGGAGTCCTCGGTCAGGGTGCCGGGGGTCACCAGCCGCACTACGTCGCGTTTGACCACTGTTTTGCCACCGCGCTTTTTGGCCTCGGCTGGGGTTTCCAGCTGTTCGCCCACGGCGACGCGAAACCCCTTGCGGATCAATGTCAGCAGATACCCTTCGGCAGCATGGAAGGGCACACCACACATGGGAATGTCCTGATCATTGTGTTTGCCACGCTTGGTCAGGGCGATATCCAGCGCTTCGGCGGCGTTGACCGCATCCTCAAAGAACATCTCGTAGAAATCGCCCATCCGATAGAACAGCAGCGCGTCCGGATATTGTGCCTTGATGTCGAGGTATTGCGCCATCATGGGCGTGACTGTGGCCAAGGGAGATCTCCGCATATCGGGGTGGGTTTTGTCGTCGCGACCATACAAACCGCCAGCCTGCGGCGAAAGGTGAAAACGCATAGCCGTTGTGGCAACTCCCCTGCTGGGCTATGAAGTTCCAGCCCCCATAGAAAAGATCGACAAAACCGATGCCCAAAGCGAAGATAACCGACCAAGAAGCCCTCGCCTTTCACCTGGATCCGACGCCGGGTAAATGGGAGATCAATGCCACCGTTCCGATGACGACGCAGCGCGATCTGTCGCTGGCCTATTCGCCGGGTGTTGCGGTGCCTTGTGAGGCGATCGCCGCCAATCCTGAGACCGCCTATGACTATACCAACAAGGGCAACCTTGTGGCGGTGATCTCGAACGGAACAGCGGTTCTTGGCCTTGGCAATCTGGGTGCGCTGGCGTCAAAGCCGGTGATGGAGGGGAAATCCGTTCTCTTCAAACGCTTTGCCGATGTGAATTCTATCGATATCGAGCTGGACACCGAAGATCCGGATGAGATTATCAATGCGGTGCGCCTGATGGGGCCGACATTTGGCGGCATCAACCTCGAAGACATCAAGGCGCCAGAGTGTTTCATCATTGAGCAGCGGCTCAAGGAAGAGATGGATATTCCGGTCTTCCACGATGACCAGCACGGCACGGCGGTGATCTGTGCTGCGGGTTTGATCAACGCGCTGCATATCTCGGGCAAAAAGATCGAAGATGTGCGCATTGTTCTGAACGGCGCCGGGGCCGCTGGCATTGCCTGTATCGAGTTGCTCAAACGTATGGGCGCGCGGCACGAAAACTGTATCATCTGTGATACCAAGGGCGTGATTTATCAGGGTCGTACCGAGGGTATGAACCAGTGGAAATCGGCGCATGCCATTCCCACTGAATTGCGCACCCTTGAAGAGGCCATGGATGGCGCCGATGTCTTTCTTGGCGTTTCTGTCAAAGGGGCTGTGACCCAGGAGATGGTCATCAAGATGGCTGATAATCCGGTGATCTTTGCTATGGCAAACCCCGACCCCGAGATCACTCCGGAACTGGCGCATGAGGTGCGCGTTGATGCCATCGTCGCCACTGGCCGTTCGGATTATCCCAATCAGGTCAATAACGTGTTGGGCTTTCCCTATCTGTTTCGCGGTGCGCTGGACATCCATGCCCGCGCCATCAACGATGAGATGAAGATCGCCTGTGCCCATGCCCTGGCTGCCCTGGCGCGTGAGGACGTGCCAGACGAGGTGGCGCTGGCCTATGGCAAATCGCTGACCTTTGGCCGCGACTACATCATCCCAACGCCGTTTGACCCGCGCCTGATCCACCGCATTCCGCCGGCTGTTGCCCGCGCCGGCATGGACACTGGCGCGGCCCGCCGTCCGATCATTGATATGGACGCCTATGAGGTCGGCCTCAAAGGACGGATGGACCCAACTGCCTCAATCCTGCGCGGTCTCAATGCGCGGGCCCGGTCTGCGCAAAGCCGGATGATCTTTGCCGAGGGCGATGATCCACGGGTGCTGCGTGCCGCCGTCAACTATCAGCGCTCTGGCTTTGGCAAGGCGCTGGTTGTCGGACGCAGCGAAGATGTCAAAGAAAAGCTGGAAGCAGCCGGTCTTGGCGATGCGGTGCGAGAGCTGGAAATCATCAACGCCGCCAATACTGCGCATTTTGATGTCTACAAGGAGTTCCTGTATAAGCGGCTTCGGCGCAAAGGCTTTGATAGCAAAGATGTCCACCGGCTTGTTGGCCGGGACCGCCACGTGTTTTCTGCCTTGATGCTGGCCCATGGCCATGGCGACGGCTTGGTAACGGGTGCGACGCGTAAATCCGCGCATATTCTGGACCAGATCAACCATGTGTTTGATGCCGACCGCATTCATGGCGCGGCTGGCGTGACAGCCCTGCTGCACAAGGGACGCATCGTGCTGATTGGTGATACATTGGTGCATGAATGGCCGGATGAGAACGATCTCGCCAATATTGCTGAGCGCGCCGCAGGCGTTGCCCGTCATATGGGGCTCGAACCACGGGTGGCCTTTGTCAGCTTCTCGACCTTTGGCTATCCGGTTTCCGAGCGGGCGGAAAAGATGCATCTGGCGCCGGCTGTGCTGGACAAACGCGGGGTTGATTTTGAATACGAGGGTGAAATGACCGTCGATGTGGCGCTGAATGCCGCTGCACAAGAGGCCTATCCCTTCCAGCGTCTGAGCGGTCCGGCCAATATCCTGATCGTCCCCGCGCGTCACTCGGCCTCAATCTCGGTCAAGCTGATGCAGGAAATGGGCGGCGCCACGGTTGTTGGCCCGATCCTGTCTGGTGTCGACAAGTCGATCCAGATCTGTTCCACCACATCGACCGCCAATGACGTGCTGAATATGGCGGTGCTGGCTGCCTGCGATATCGGGTAGTCGTGATGGCGATCTGGAATCTGGGATCAATCAATGCGGATATGGTTTAC
>JAWUWF010000075.1:0-9501 GCA_034111985.1 Pseudophaeobacter sp. | reverse complement strand
CGGCGCTAAGATGGCCGGGGATGCGCTGGCGCAGGCTCTGGGCAAAGGCGGCAAGGTTGTCATCGTTGAAGGCAACCCCGGCGCGGATAACGCAAACGAGCGCCGTCTGGGATTTGAAGCCTCGGTGGCTGAGTTTGGTCTCGACCTTCTCGACAGCCGCACCGCGCATTGGGAAACCGAAGAGGCCAACCAGGTTTTCTCGACCATGCTGACCGCAAATCCTGACATCCAGGGCGTCATGGCGGCAAATGACTCCATGGCGGTTGGCGTTGTAAAAGCGCTGGAATCCGCAGGCCGTAGCGACATTCTGGTCGTGGGCTTTGACAACATTCCGGCCGTTGGCCCGATGGTTGCGGATGGCCGCATGCTGGCCACTGTTGACCAGTTCGGTCAAAAGATGGCTGCAGACGCCATTGATCTGGCGCTCGGTGTTGTTGCTGGCGGACCTGCTCTCGAAGGTTGGGTGAAAACCAACATCGAGCTGGTCAAAGCCAAGTAAACCTCCGACCGACTTTCGGTGCCCGGCGCGCAGTGTCGGGCACCCTCTACAGCCTTCGGAGACCCTCTCATGGCCAATCCATCCTATGCCCGTGACACCGCAGAGGATCTTCTGCTGGACGTGCAGAACCTGCGAAAATCATTCGGCGGAGTACATGCGTTAAGCGGTGTCAGCTTCTCGCTCAAACCCGGTGAGGTCCATGCGCTTGTGGGTGAAAACGGCGCTGGAAAATCGACCCTGATCAAGGTGTTGTCAGGCGTGCACCGACATGACTCCGGCAGCATGACCCTGGGTGGCGCGCCCTTTGTGCCGACGGACCCCCATTTTGCCAAGGCGGCC
The DNA here is from genome assembly GCA_034111985.1 of Pseudophaeobacter sp. GTDB lineage: Bacteria > Pseudomonadota > Alphaproteobacteria > Rhodobacterales > Rhodobacteraceae > Pseudophaeobacter. The sequence continues at coordinate 8,663 of JAWUWF010000075.1, read as the reverse complement.
GGCATTCAGGTTGTGCATCAGGAGTTCAATCTGCTGAATGATTTAAGCGTCGCTGAGAACATCTCGATCGAGGCCTTTCCGCGCAGCCGGTTTGGTCTGCTGGACCGGGGTGAGATGAAGCGCCGCGCCCGCGTGGCGCTGGACTCGATTGGTCTGCAGGATATTGATGTGAGTGCTCGGGTGGGAACCCTGGGCATTGCGCACCGTCAGCTGATTGAAATCGCCCGCGCGCTGCAGTCTGACAGCCGCATTCTCATTCTGGACGAGCCAACCGCGACCCTGACCGAACGCGAAACATCGCGCCTGTTTGAAATCGTGGCCAGTATCAAGGCCAAGGGTGTCACGGTTGTGTTTGTGTCGCATCATCTCGATGAGGTCTTTGCGATCTGTGACCGCGTCACCGTGTTTCGCAACGGTGAAACCATAGCAACCGAACTGGTCTCGCAAACCTCGCCAGAGCAGGTGGTGCGTCATATGGTTGGCCGCAGCCTGTTGGAGCAGGTCAAAGAAGTCTCGCAGCACATCCGCGATACTACGGTGCTGTCAGTTGCGGGCCTGCGCACTGCTGCCAGCCCGCATGCGCAGGGTGTCTCGTTTGATCTGCGCCAGGGCGAGATCCTTGGCATTGCCGGTCTTGTCGGCGCAGGCCGCACCGAGGTTTTGCGGGCGATATTTGGTGCGGATCCCTATCAAAGCGGCTCGGTTACACTGGATGGCAAGCCGCTGCGTATCGCTGGGCCAAAAGATGCCATCGCGGCGGGCATTGGCTTTGTCACCGAGGACCGCAAGGACGAGGGGCTTATTCTCGATATGGCGATTGCCGCCAATGTCTCGCTTGTCGGCCTGAGGGACATCGCCCGGCACGGGGTGTTGAACTTTATCCGCGAGCGGCGGCTGGCGGCTGGGGGTGGCGCGCGGCTGCAGTTGAAATACGGCAAGGTTTCTGATCCGGCCAGCCGCCTGTCAGGGGGCAATCAGCAAAAGGTGGTTCTGGCCAAATGGCTGCAGAGCAATCCCCGTATCCTGCTATTGGATGAGCCCACCCGCGGAGTTGATGTCGGCGCCAAGGCGGAAATCTATGCAATCCTCAAAGACCTGGCGGCCCAGGGCATGTCGATGATCGTGGTGTCGTCAGAGCTGCCCGAGTTGATCACCCTGTCGGACCGCATTCTGGTGATGTCCGAGCACAAGATCCAGGGCGCCCTGCTGACGGATGATTTTGACCAGGAAACTATTCTCAAGCTGGCCTATGGCCAGTCTCAATCCCCGTCTCAAACCCAGACCCAGCGACAGACCGAAGAAGGACCAAAGCAATGAGTGCAACTGAAGGCGCAGCCAAGGCGCCCGAGAGAGGGAAATTGTCTCTGCGTGCGATCATCAATAACGCGGGCATCGGTCTGGCCCTGCTGGTACTGATCCTGTTTTTTTCGGTGACAACCGAGCACTTTTTGTCGCCAAACAATATCACCAATATTCTGACCCAGATCACCATCAACCTGATCCTGGCGGTGGGCATGACCTTTGTCATCTTGATCGGCGGCATTGATCTGTCGGTGGGCTCTGTCATGGCCTTTGCGGCGGTGGTGGCCGGTAAGGCCATCACCCTGCCAGGTCTGGGGGCACCTGACCTGATTTTGCTGGCCATTGCGGCGGGCCTGTTTGCTGGTCTGGTCTGCGGCATTATCAACGGCGCCATCAGTGCCTATTGGTCGCTGCCCTCATTTATCATCACATTGGGCATGCTGAACATTGCCCGTGGTGCCGCGCTTCAGGTGTCGAATGCGCAGACGATCTACTCCTTTCCCACCGCATTCGAAGACTTTGGCTCTATGCTGATCTACGGCGTGCCGGTGGTGTTTATGCTGGCGCTTTTGTTGGTTGCCATTGCCTGGTTTGTCCTCAACCGCCCCGTTTTTGGCCGCCTGATCTACGGCATCGGCAACAATGAAGAGGCGGTGCGTCTCGCCGGGCATTCGGTCTATTGGTACAAGGTTGCCGCCTTCACCATTTGTGGCCTGACCGCTGGTATCGCGGCGATTGTCTATATGGCACGGCTCAGCATCGCCAGCCCGATTGCCGGCATTGGCTTTGAGCTCAACGCCATTGCGGCGGTGATCATCGGCGGCACCAGTCTGTCTGGCGGTCGCGGCTCGGTGATTGGCACCCTGCTGGGCGCCTTTATCATCGGCGTGTTGGCCAACGGGCTGATCTTGATTGGACTGAGTGACTTTATGCGGCAGATGATCACCGGCGTGGTGATTATTGTTGCGGTCATTCTGGACCACTATCGTGCAAAGTACGCAGTCTCATGAAGCGCACCCCCTTGTTGAACCGCCATCTTAGCCAGCTTGTGGCCTCGCTGGGCCATCTGGACGAAATCGTCGTAGCGGATGCGGGCCTGCCCGTGCCCGAGGGTGTGCCGGTGATTGACCTCGCTGTCATGGCGGGGGTGCCGCGCTTTTGGGATGTGCTTGCGGCGCTGCGCTCGGAGCTGGTGATTGAGGGTGCCTGCTATGCCTTTGAGGGTTCAGAAGAGTTGCAGCAGCAGCTGTCGCAGGATCTTGATCTTTGGGCCGAGGCCGCTGGCAAACCGGTGGTCCGTGAGGGGATGACCCATGCAGAGTTTAAGCTGCGCAGCACGCAGGCCAAGGCCATCATACGCACCGGCGAATGCACTCCCTATTGCAATATCATTCTGGTCAGTGGGGTGCCGTTTTGACCGAGGTTGCCGTGGTTGGAAGCCTCAACATTGATCTCACCTCCTATCTCGACCATTGGCCACAGATAGGAGAGACGGTTCACGCCCTCAAAACCCGGATTTCGCTGGGCGGTAAAGGCGCCAATCAGGCGGTTGCTGCCGCCAAACTGGGCGCGCGGGTTGCCATGATCGGCGCCACCGGGGCGGACAGCTATGGGCAGGAAGCGGCAGGCTGGTTGCAGGAATACGGTGTTGCACTTCACCTCAAAACAACCAAGGCGGTTGCCACGGGCATGGCCTTTATCGACGTTGGGCCCAATGCCGATAATATGATCCGACTAAGTGCGGGCGCCAATGCAACCCTGCGCGCCAGTGATATCACCGCGCAGCAGCACATCCTGTCGGTAGCAAAAGTCATCCTGCTGCAGAACGAGATCCCGCTGGAGGCCTCTCTGGAGGCTGCCAGAATTGGCCGTGCCAATGGCGCAACTGTGGTGATGGACCCGGCTCTGGCGCCGGTGCCGTTTTGGAGCTCTGAGACCCTTGCGGCCTTTGATATCCTCACGCCAAATGCGCAAGAAACCCAGAGCATCACTGGCCATGCGCCAAAGACATTGCAGGACGCTGAGGCGGCGGCGCAGGCTCTGCGGGCGCGCGGTGTGCGGGGAAGCATCATCACCATGGGCGGCGCTGGCGTGGCCTGGTCGATTGGCGATGACAGCGGCATCCAGCCTGCACCCCGGGTCAAAGTTGTCGACACGGTGGCTGCCGGAGACTGCTTTAATGGCGCCTTTGCCGCCGCGCTGGCCTGCGGCCATACTGTGGCCCAGGCGATAGAGCGTGCAGTCATCGCCGCCTCGCTGGCCACCACGCGCGAAGGGGCTGCGGATTCCATTCCCAGCCTTGACGAATTGGCCGCCGCGATGGTGCGTTCCTAAACGGAGCATCACATGATATCAGGCAAAAGCTAAACTCAGGACCCTATTGCGGAATAGGGATGCAAGGCAGGCGCAGGGCGGGGTAGGATGCCAACGATAAAAGATGTAGCAACCCGCGCAGGCGTGTCTGTTGGCACTGTGTCAAAGGTCCTGTCCAAGGATCCAACCGTAAAATCGGCGCTGCGGGACCGTGTTCAAGAGGCTATTTCAGCCTTGGGCTACAGGCCCAACATGGCGGCGCGGGCGCTGCGCACGAATAAAATTGATGTCATTGGTCTTGTCGTGCCCGACATTTCCAACCCGTTCTTTGCCCAGCTTGCGAAACGAATAGAGGCGCGTGCGGCGCAGCATGGGCAGATTGTCATGCTGGCGAATTCGGATGATGATGGTAAAACAGAGGCGCGTCAGGTCGAGACCCTGCTGGATCAATCGCCGCGTGGATTGATCGTGGTTGGCGCCACCCTGGACGAGCGCCCCTCTATTGTCACTGAGGTGCCGATTGTGTCGGTTGACCGGCGATACGGTGACAGCAAACTGATCTCCACCAATCATGAGATGGCCTCGGCCCTGGTGGCGGATCACCTGTTTGATCTGGGTCATCGGCGCATTGCCTATATTTCCGGCCCGCAAACCACCGATGTTGGCTGGCTCAGACAAATGGGTTTTTGCGACAGAATTCAGGCTTTGACCAGTGCTGCGGATCCAATCGATCTGAAGGTTGTCGAAGGTCATTTTGATTATGCCTCAGGCGAAACCCTGGCGCGGGTTCTGTTGAGCGGCCCACAGGGAGGTCTGCCAACAGCCATTGCCGCGGCAAGCGACCAGCAGGCGATTGGCGCATTGCGTGCAGCCCGTGATCTGAACATCCCTGTGCCCGGCACTCTGTCCATCGTCGGCTTTGATGATATTGATCTGGCGCAGCTTGTGGTGCCCCGGCTGACAAGCGTGTCGCAGCGCGTGGATCAGATTGCGACGCTGGCCGTGAATGCCATAATGAGTGCGCGCGATGTGGAGATTGCCGACATCCATGTCCCGGCCGATCTGGTCATCAGGGGCTCGACCGCCATGCGCCAGTGCCGCGACACCGAATAGATCGCCTTTATTTGCTGCTCTGGCTTTTTTGCTAGTCTGGTCTTGCCGACCTGCCTGGGGCATAATTCAACTTGGAAAGATCACCCCTGCAGCCGTGGATCTCTACAGGAAGGTCTTTGCCGGAGAATTCCGTATGCCCCAACTGGGCCGCAAGAGAGTAAGCTCTGGCGCTGTCCCGGCCAGAAAAAGGAGCCGCAATGTTTGCCTTTCTACGTCTGGTCCTGCTGTTGGTTGTGGTCCTGACCCTGATCTATGGCGCGGTCTCGCTCTACTCCCGTGAGCAACGTCGCGCCAAGCTGAAGCGACGCTGGAAAGACAAGGGGTTGACCGGAGACCGGCAGGCCTTCATCCAGCGGGGGTTAAACCAGTACGACCACTCTTTTCGGCGCCGTCTGGTCCTGTTGGTCTATATCCTGCCAATGGGAGCGATCGCTCTGATCATCTATGTGATAAACTTTAGCTGAGGGGCATGTGTGATGGCCTATATCAAATGGATTTTTTTGATCACTGTCTGGAGCAGCTTTGCGGCGTTCCTGTACTATACCCTGCCACAGTATGATGTGGTGCGGATCGTCAGCACCTATGAGGAACGCCAGGAGCTGGACACCTGGAAGAGCATTTTCTGGTCAACACCTGATAATCAATCGCAGGCGGCAGTCACACGGGATGTACAGTTCATTCAGGCGTTTAACGCCAGTGGCGATGCGATGGTTTACCGCAACGAAGATACCGGCTGGCACTGGCCGCCCTATTTCAAGTTTGACACCGCCAACCTTTATACCGAGGCCAATGACGCGATTTCGACCAAAAACAACCCAGAGTGGGTTTCTGTTTTACACTATGGCTGGCGCAGCATCTTCCTGTCGAGTTTTCCCAACGCGATCTCGATCACGCCGGTTGCAGGCCCCGAAGACAAGCCGCTCAATTGGTTCAATATCGTCTTTCTGACCCTGCTGGCGGCCCTGTCCTGGGCGATCTACGTGCGCTGGCGCCGGTTCCGGAGGGACCGGCTTGATCCGCTGTTCGAGAATGTCGAGGACGGGTTGTATACGGCTGGCGATTCACTGGCTGACAGTCGCAGCCGCCTGCGCCGCTGGTTTGGCAGCTGGAGATCCTGAGGGCAGCTGGGTTTGGCCTGATTTACCCATTCGGATTGCCCAGATTACCCGTGCCTAGATCACTCAGGGCCAGACCATTCAAGGCCAGTCAGCCTGGCTAAACCAGACTGGCGTGCCGTGCTGACCAGGCCTGTAGTCTCAGGGCTGTTGGATTAGGTCTCTCACGCAACAACGGATGGCCAACCCACCCGCTGTCTAGTCAACAAAGAGGTGGCGGGTCTCTGTCAGTTCTGTGGCGACCTCTCGTGGAAGGCCAAAGAACTGCATCAGGCGCTCGGCATTGTCTTCGACACTGTCTGCTTCGCGCAGGACCGTGTAGTTTGAGAAGCCTGCATCGCGAATACGGTCGGCCTCATAGGTGATATCATTGCGGATTGTGGGCAGCAGGCGATCCAGAGACTGTTTCGGCGTGCGCTCACCGGCGAGGCCAACCCTGTTGGCATGGCCAACCAGATACTCATCGCCAAATTCGCATTCGATCTGCAAGGTACGTGTCGTTGAGCGGTCCGAGTTGAAGTCGATCATCAGATCCAGCGCCGAGGGGTCCATACAGATGACGAGGCGGTCTGTGTCATAATACTCAAACAGCATCCGCATCAGGGCGCGCCGGTGCCGGGTACGTTTGCCCAAAGAGGCCTGAATGCCGCCAAGGTCCGGCAGCGGGGTGTCCTCTTCATGAAAGAGGTAGTCGATGGTCGGGATATCGGTGCTTTTGCGCAACTGATCCATCAGGCGTTTGGCCACATGCCACTTTTTGCAGACCACAATCATCAACTCACGCTCGCGCCCTAGCGAACTTTCCTTCTCCCAGAACCGGGTGGCAAACCGGCGGCCAATGCGGCCGCGCTGCACCAGAAATTTATAGAGGCTGCGCCCCTCGTTTGAGATGTGAAAGCTGACACCCTGCGCCGAATAGAGGCGCCCCAGTCGCAGTTTTAGCTCTTTTGCATCGGGGCTGATCTTGCGGGCAAAGAGAAAGTCCTGGCTGAGCAGCAGATCATAGTGATCATTGTAAAAATTTACCGGCATGCCGTAGTCGGTAAAGATGAGAAAAGTCAGGGTGCGACTGTCGATCTCAGATCCGGGCACCAGATGGCGCACCAGGGTCTGAAAGAAGGTCTCGTCCGGAATCCAGGTGGTCTTGAAGAAGCGGACCAGATCTTTCCGTGTTTTCAGCAGCTCAAAAATGGCCTCAACAGTGCGCCGTCGCAGGCACCACCACTGGCTGCCAATCTGCACCTGGAGATCCGCAGGTATCTGTCGCCGGAGCCCAAGTTTCTTTTGTAGGGTGATGCAGCCGTAGAACAGGGCTTTATGGCTGCGCTCGTTAAAGAAGTGACGATAGACCAGCCGCTCTTCCTTCAGGCCGGTTTTGATCCAGTCGCTCTCGAAAAAATCAAAGCTCTCGATGAAGTCGCAGTCGTGGCGGTTCAGGAAGTCATGGGCGTATTCGGCGGTTTTGATCGCCATGCAGTCGCCGGACAACATGTAAAAATGAGTGGCGCGCGGGAATTCCACCATGGCGCTGCTCAGGGCGTGCAGGGTGGCCTGAACCAGCGACCACTCCCCCCAGCCGCATTTGATCCGCTTTTTGGCAAAACAGACATATGGATTGCTATCCAGGGCTTTGCGAATACTGGCATAGTCAGCCGGACTGGCGCTGCGGTCAAAGTGGATGGACATGTAGTCACCAGCCGCTGTGAGCTGTTCTGCCTGCTGGATGATCGCTTCGGGATCCCGATGGCAGAGCAGAATATACGCAATTTTTGCCATTTTGGAGACGATGCACCCTGTTATGAGTTGATTGTCTCCTTGATAAGGGCGGGAGCGCATTGAATAAACCAGATTATTTGAATTTTATGTCAAGATGTGAATTGTGCAGTCAGAGCTGCACATATGGAGGATGGCTTACATGGGATTTCCGGGCACCTGGATGACCGAAACCGAGAGCGTTATTTATCGTGTGGTGCCAAAATGTGCCTGCTCGACCATTGGCCAGATCCTGTATTATTCTGATCACGGGCAGTTTTTTGACGGCGATATCCATGATGCGAAAAACGGCCTGCACAAATGGGCGCTGGATCACAGCCAGGGACCGATCACCCGCAATGTGCAGGGGCACAAGACCTATGCGTTTACCTGCGTGCGCAACCCTTACACCCGGGTTTTGAGCTCGTTCTTTGACAAGATCTGCGGCATTCAGCGCAACGGCAAGCGCTATCGCGGCAATCTGGTGCCCAAGTTGATGTATGAATATGGCATTGAGGTTGGTGGCGACGACGGCAAGCAGGAGTTCGACCAGATCCAGAGCTTCCGCCGGTTTCTATTGTTTGTGCGCGACAGCATTCGTTTTCGCCGCCCGATGGATCCGGATATTCACTGGTCGGCGATGTCGGGCCATGTCTCGACATTCATTGGGAATGGGGGGCGCTACAACAAGATCTTTTGGACCGAGGCCTTTAACGATGGCATGCAGGAGGTCCTGAACGCCATTGAAACACCGCATGTGGTTGATCTGGGCAATATTCCCCGGTTCAATGAGAGCGAAGGTCATGGCCCCAAACGGGCGCACCCGGTTGAGGACTATTTTGACGACCTGTCGATGCACCTGATCTATGAGATCTACAAACGCGATTTCGATCTGTTCAAATACGATTTTGAAAACCCGGGCAACAAGATCCCAATTGGCGAGATGGAGCTCGATGAAGTCCACGCCAAGCTGGGCGACTAGCCGCGTGGGCCCATGCAATTGCAAGGAGGGCTCCCGCCCGTCCTGTGGGCAGTAAAATGCCCTTGGCCCGTTGGGCCGGGGGGGGG
>JAWUWF010000074.1:0-8540 GCA_034111985.1 Pseudophaeobacter sp. | reverse complement strand
GGTGGCATCCTTGACGCCGATGATGCGGGGCAGCTTGGCCAGCTCACCCATGGTGGCCGGAGTCATATCAACGACAGAGCGGCCCGGGATGTTGTAGATGATGATCGGCACATCGGCGCAGTCATGCGCGGCAGTGAAATGCGCAATCAGGCCGCGCTGGGTCGGCCTGTTATAATAGGGCGTCACCACCAGTGCGGCATCAGCGCCAACCTTCTGGGCGAACTCGACAAAACGAATCGTCTCGACCGTATTGTTTGAGCCGGCACCGGCAATCACCGGCACGCGTCCTGCGGCGGCCTTGACCACCTCGGCGATGACGGCCTCATGCTCTTCATGGCTGAGGGTCGGGCTTTCGCCAGTGGTGCCAACCGGCACCAGTGCGGTTGAGCCTTCGGCAATGTGCCACTCAACCAAGCGTTTAAGCGCATCCAGATCCACCGCGCCGTTTGAAAACGGGGTGACGAGGGCTGGCATAGAGCCTTTAAACATGGGTGCGCTCCCTTAGTGTTGGGTCTTGGCAGGCGGAGGCCCGCCATCAGTGTGGACATGACTGGAAATTGAGTTGATACCAGCCATTCTCGGATTATCGTCAATGGCTCTATCCCCGGTTCCACTATAAAAGCAAGACATGACACGCATTCTGCTCCTGATATCGCTGATCCTGACCCTTGGCATGGCCGCAAAAGCCGATGCCGGCACTCTGACGCGTGCCCTTGAGCTGGTGCGCGCCAAGCAATGGGCTGAGGCTTTGGCCGAGGCTGGCACCGTCGCCACGGTGTCCCATGACATTGTCGAATGGCACCGGTTGCGCGCCAAGGAAGGCACCGCCGCAGACGTCGAGGCCTTTTTGGCCCGGCGCTCCGACTGGCCCGGCCTGCCCTATCTGCGCCGCCGCAACGAAGAGCTGATTGCAGAGAAGTCCCACAAACGGGTGCTGGCTTTCTTTGCCGTGCAGCAACCACAAACACCCGAAGGCGCCGCCAGTCTGGCGCGCGCCTACCTGCATCGCGGCGACCAGAAGGCTGCAACAGCTGAGCTCATCCGGGCCTGGCGCAGCATGCCGATGAGCGAAGAGACCCAGACCGCCTATCTGGAAGTGCACGCAAAACTGCTCAAACCACACCACGCAGCACGCCTGGATCAGTTGCTGTGGGACGGCCATGACGTGAGTGCGACCCGCATGTTGCCGCTTGTGTCTGACGGAGCGCGGGCGCTGGCAGAGGCCCGTATCGCGCTGCAGAAAAAGTCAAAAGGCGTCGACAGCCTGATCGAGGCTATTCCCGCAGCACTGCAGGATGATCCGGGAATAGCCTATGATCGCTTTGTCTGGCGGGATCAAAAGGGCCGTCAAGACGACGCTATTGCCCTGATGATGGACCGCAGCACCAGCGCCAAGGCTCTAGGGCAGCCCGAAAAATGGCTGCGTCGCCGCCGCGATCTGGCGCGCCAGCTGATGCGCGATGGCAAACATGAACGCGCCTACCAGCTGGCAGCGCATCACTTTGCCCCTACCGAGGCCGGCTACGGCTATTCCGACTGCGAATGGCTGGCAGGCTATATCGCCCTGCGCAAACTGAAAGATCCAGAGCTGGCCGCGCATCACTTTGAACGCTTCCTTGCCTCGGTAGAGACGCCGATCTCGGTCGGGCGCGGCGGCTATTGGCTGGGCCGCGCCTATGCTGCCCTAGGTTCGGTCGACAAGGCGCATGAGGCCTATGCCAAAGGCGCGCAATATCAGACCTCCTTTTATGGGCTTTTGGCGGCCGAAGCTTTGGGACGGCAATTTGACCCGGCGCTTGCCACACCGCAATCCCTGCCGCCCTGGCGCAGTGCCGCCTTTCTCAACTCTTCGGTCACCGAGGCCGGGTTGCTGCTGCTTCAGGTTGGCGACCTGACGCTGGCAGAGCGCTTTTTCACCCATCAGGTCGAAAGCCTGCCCGCTCTGCAGGCGCAGCAGTTGGGCCAGATGGCGGTGGAGCTGGATGAGCCGCATCTGGCCGTGATGATTGCCAAACGCGCCGCCCAGGCGGGCATCGAACTGATCGGTGCCTATTACCCACTGCATCCCGTCGCCAAGCAGACCCTGCCCATGGCCCCCGAGATGACCCTGGCCATCGCCCGACGTGAGAGCGAATTCGACCCAGTCGTGATCAGTCATGCAGGCGCGCGCGGGCTGATGCAGCTGATGCCCGGCACCGCCAAACTGGTGGCCGGCCAGCTTGATATCCTCGCCAAACATGACACTGCCCGCCTGACCACGGAATGGGACTACAATGCCAAGCTCGGCAGTCAGTATCTGGCTGGGCTGGCTGGAGAATTCGACGGCAATGTGGTGATGATGGCGGCAGGCTACAATGCCGGCCCCCGGCGCCCCATTGCCTGGATGGAGCGCTATGGCGACCCGCGCGGTGGCACACCTGATATTGTCGACTGGATCGAGCACATCCCGTTTAACGAAACCCGCAACTACGTGATGCGGGTCACCGAAAGCCTGCCAGTTTACCGCGCGCGTCTGGGCAAGACTGCGCTGCCGGTGCCGTTCTCACAAGAGCTGTCAGGCGCGAGCCTTGCGGCTTTCGCGCCAAAGGGTGAATAGCCCGGCCCCGATGATGATGGCGGCCCCGGTGGCGACGTTAAGGCGGATAATTTCGCCAAACACGGCAACCCCCAGCATGGCGGCCCAGATCAGGTGGAAATAGGCAAAGGGCTGCACGGCGCTGGCCTCTGCGACCTCGTAACATTTGATCAGCAACCAGTGGCCGGTGACCCCAGACACGCAGAGCAGCGCCATCCAGAGCCAGTCGCTCTGCACCATTGGTTCCCAAAACCAGATCCCCACCGTGGTCATGAACACCATGCCGGCCATCCCGGTCCAAAAGAAACTGGTGGCCGTGCTGTCCTTACGCGCCACATAACGCGTCAGCAGGGCATAGACCGCAAACATCAGTGCCGAGATGAGCGGGATCACCGCCAGCGGGTTAAAGACGCCAAAACCCGGCTGCAGGATGACCAGCACTCCGATGAGGCCAACCGCAATCGCCGACCAGCGCCGCCAGCCAACGCTCTCGCCCAGCAAAGGCCCGCTGAGGGCCGCCACCAGTAGCGGATAGCAGATAAACACCGCCTGGCTTTCAACCAGGCCCAGCACGGTAAAGCCATAGACCGCAACGCAGATCTCAGCCACCAGCAGCACGCCACGAAAGATCTGCAGGCCCAGCTGACTGCTGCGCGCTGTCGCCATGATGCCACCCGGGGCCCGCAGTGCCAAAAACACCACAAAGGCGGCAAAGAACCAGTAGCGCACCATCACCACCATATAGGTATTATAGGTGCCTGCGAGATGACGCGAGATGCCGTCCTGCAGCGCAAAGACAACGGTTGCCGCCAGCATCAGCATAATGCCAAAGGGCACATTGTTGCTCTGCGGCTCAGGAGGGGTGCTGTGGTCAGGGGTGACGGGGGCTCTGCTCATGCCATAACCGCCTTTGTCATATGCCGTTTGCGGCCAAATCCTGGGATACGGCTGACGCTGAAGCCTGCCGTCTCCAGCCCTCTGCGCACAAAGCCTGCCGCCGTATAGGTGGCAGCACTGCCGCCGGGCGCCGTATGATCGGCCACCGCCTGCAACAGATCTTGCTGCCACAGCTCTGGGTTTTTGGCCGGCGAGAACCCGTCCAGAAACCAGGCATCGGCCGCCTCTGTCCACTCTGGCAGTGTGGTGCGTGCGTCGCCAAGGATCACGTTCAGCTGCAATGTGCCAAGGTCGCAGCCGCCTCCGCCTTGCCAGCTGTCCAAAAACCGCGCCGCCCAGGGGGCAACATCCGGAAACTCAGCCAACGCTTTGGTCATATCTGCGACTGCCATCGGGTAGGCCTCAAAACTGGTGAACTGCAGTGCGCCCGTCTGGCCGCTCTCCTCCCAGGCCCGCCATGCCGCCAGCATATTCAGCCCGGTGCCAAATCCCAGCTCGGCCACATGAAACCCGGGGGTAAACCGCGCAGGCAGATCATTGCCGCCCAGAAACACATGCGCCGTCTCGGCCAGGCCATCCTGGATCGAAAAATAGGGGTCATCAAACTGCTCCGAGACCGGAATACGGTCTTCGCGCCAGCTGAGGCGGGCCTGCTGGTCTGTCATGCAATTATCCCCTAAATGATGGATGGAACTCTGGTCCCCGAGACTGGCGCGACACTGGCGAAAGGGCTGGATAATGGCAATGGCAGATATCACCGTTCGGGGCGCAGGCGCCTTTGGTCTGGCAATCGCCTGGACCTGCGTGCAGCGCGGCGCAAAGGTGCAAGTGGTCGACCCCTACGGCGCCGGTGCTGGCTCCAGCGGCGGCCTTGTCGGAGCACTCGCGCCGCATGTACCGGCAAACTGGAACCCGAAGAAACAGTTCCAGCTGGAAAGCCTGCTGATGGCTGCCCCGTTCTGGGCGCAGGTAGAGGCCTGCGGTGGTGTCTCTCCCGGCTATGGCCGCATTGGCCGTTTGCAGCCCCTGAAGGATGAGCGCGCCGTAGAGCTTGCCTATCAGCGCGAAGAAACTGCGCGCACACTGTGGCAAACCCATGCAAAATGGCAGGTCTGTAAGGCAGCAGATCTCGGCACCTGGTGCCCCCCCAGCCCCACTGGATTGGTGGTGCATGATACGTTGAGCGGGCGCCTGCATCCACGCCGTGCCTGCGACGCGCTGGTGGCAGCCCTTTCGACGCAGGGAGTGCGTATTCAGCCTGAAGCCCCTGATCAGGGGATGGTCCTTCACGCCAAAGGCTACGCCGGACTGCTGGAGCTGAACGAGGCCTTTGCCAAGCCTGCAGGCACTGGTGTCAAAGGTCAGGCTGCACTCTTGCGCTTTGATGCAGGATTGGCACCGCAACTCTATGCCGACGGGTTGTACATTATCCCCCATGCCGACGGCACCCTGGCAGTAGGCTCCTCCAGCGAGCGCGATTTTGACGATCCGACCAGCACAGACATGCAGCTGGACGATATCATCAGCCGGGCGCAGGTGGCCATTCCAGCTCTACAAGGCGCCGAGGTCATCGAACGCTGGGCAGGCGTGCGCCCGCGTGCCAAAACCCGTGCGCCAATGCTGGGCGCCTGGCCCGGGCGCACAAACCATTTTATCGCCAACGGTGGCTTCAAGATCGGCTTTGGCATGGCCCCAAAGGTGGCTGAGGTCATGGCGGACCTCATGCTCGACCAAAGAGACACGATCCCTAAAGGGTTTACCGTCACAGACAGCCTGTGAGCCCCGCATCGCCCTCTCAAGGGACCGCACGCTGCCCAGAGGGCAGCGCCGGGCCCAAGGCTTGTTTTGACTTTCAGCCCCGCTGAACGTCAAAAAGGCGCGGGAGCCCCCCTTTCCGGGCCTGAAATCCAGGCCTCAAACAGCCCCTTTGGGGACCGCACTGGCCTGCATGCATTGCCGCCCGTCTGGCGCACGCACCCATAGCTCTGTCCCCTTGCAGCACAGCGTGGCCTCTTCAAAATGCATCAGGGGTGCTGTGGCCCGAAAAGAAAACTCCGCCAAAGGCCCCAACAGCTCTTGCGCCAACAGCATCAGATGCTGAGCCAACAAAGGGCCATGCACCACCAGCCCCGCATACCCCTCAACCTCTCGGGCATACTCCAGATCGTAATGAATGCGGTGCCCATTAAAGGTCAGCGCCGAATAGCGAAACAGCAGCGTCGTGTCGAAAGTAACCTGCCGCGCCTGCAGCTCATTCTGTGGGGCCTGCGGCGGCACAGGTTTTTCGGCCGCAGGATCCGGATCTTCACGGAAGACCAGATCATGCCATTCGCTGAGGCAGCGTGCACCGTCCTGCCAGATCTCATGGCGCAGGGTGACAAAACCCAATGGGCCACTGCGCCCCGACTTACGCGCAGACAGCTCCAGAACCGAGCGTTTCTCCGCCGCAGCTCCCGCCTTAAGACCGCGCTCAAACCGCAGCCGTCCCCCTGCCCACATGCGGCGCGGCAGGCCAAGATCCGGGATCAATCCTGTCACGGCCAACCGGGGGTGACCATCGCGCCCCAAATGCTCAGGCGGCTCAGGCTTCCAAAAGTACAGCTGGTGAAAGAACGGCGGCAGCTCAGCGCCCTCCGTCAGGGTCGGGTGCTGGCCAAGGGCCACTTGCAACGCCACGGCCCGGGCCGGATCCAGCACATCAGGTATTGTGACGATTTCCGGCGCTGCGTCTGGCGCGCTATTTTTATCAATCTGCATCCCGGGACCTTAGCGCAGAGCGCCCCGAGGGCAAGCAGATAGAAAAAGGGCCACCCCAAAGGGCAGCCCTTGCAAAAGACACAAGGCAGGCCGCGCCGCCAACAGGGTGTTAGCTGGCCGTTGGCACAATGATGATCTCGACCCGACGGTTCTGTGCCTTGCCTTCTGGCGTGAGGTTGCTGGCCGCCGGCTGCTCCTCACCGCGGCCTAGGGTGCGCAGACGATTATAAGGCACACCGCCTGCCTGAATCTGATCGGCAACCGTGCTGGCGCGGCGCTCTGACAAAGCCTGATTGTAGCCCGCCTCGCCGTCACTGTCGGTGTGGCCCACCACCTGAACAGAGCTGTCAGGATAGCGCACCAGGCTTTGCGAAACCTGCCGCAGATCCGCCGTCACAGCAGAGCTGATGGCGGCACTATCAGTGGCGAAGGTCAAATCATTGGGCAGCGACACGATCAAACGGTCGCCGGTATTGACGATAGTGATCCCGCTGTTGGACAGATTCTGGCGCAGTTCGGCCTCCTGCTTGTCCAGCTGACTGCCAATCACACCGCCCAGCAGCGCCCCGGCGGCGGCGCCGGCAACGACGGCTGCGCCCTTGTTGCTGGAATTGGACAGACCAGCCAGACCCGCGCCTACGATGGCACCAGCAATCAGGCCATTGCGTTCCTTGTCGCCAGGCTGACGCAGGGCGTTTGTGTCAGTACAGGCGGTGAGGCCAAGAGTCGCGACCAGAAGGCCCGCGCTGGAGATTTTCAAAATGGTCATTTCGACACCTTTAACTGCTCATCCGATGCAAATCCTGCACCGCTTTCCTTATATATCGACCCTTGCGGCACCCGGCTCAAGCACCTGTCTCGCGTTTTCGGCGAAATACTGCGCAAAAGGCAGCCTAGGCCAGTAAACGCAGACTAGGCCAGTATCAGAACGGCGCGCACCGCGTCTCTCAAACGCAATGAACATAGGTAGAGCCCTCCTGCTGCAACCAAAGCCCACGTAAAACCTGCGCCTCAGCGCAAAATGTCTCGTCCAGCACATCAACAGCGTGGATCTGTCCGGTGCGAAAGTGGCGAAACCCGCCCCGTAGCTCACACCAGGCCGCCAGAAGAATGGTATCGACGTGATAAATCAGGCCAAGGGGGCGCAGCACTCGCTGGCTGTGATCGCCACTGTTGCTCAGATAGCTGATGCTGAGCTTTTGCGAGGCCCGTACTGCCTGACGCAGCAGCGCCACGGAAACGCAGCCCTTTTCAGGGTCATCCTGCGGCGCGCCCCAGGGTGCCACCTGCAACCAGTCAGCAGCGGCATGCACGTCCTTGATCTTGCGGCTGACCCGCTTGGCCGCCTGCTGTAGCTCGGTGTCGCCAGTGCGCACCAACATCGCCAGCCCCACATGCAGCGCCTCGATCTCTTCGGCGTCAAAATTCAGTGGCGGCAGATCATAGCCCGTGCGCAGTACATAGCCGATCCCGGCCTCACCCTCGACCGGGGTACGCATCATCTGCAGCGCTGCAATGTCCCGGTAGATGGTTCGCTTGGAGACTTCCAATATCTGCGCCAGATCCCCGGCCCGCACCGGCGCAGGGGCGGCCCGCAAAATCTGTATGATTTCAAACAACCTGTCCGAACGCGCCATGCCCACCTCCTGCCGATATCCCTGCTGACACACTACCATGTCCTGCTGACAGCTGCATGTCAGCAGAGGTCTGTCAGGGTCAGCAGAACCACAGAGAGGAATAGACTGATGTATTCATATGATTGGATCGTGCTTGTGACTTTGGGTCTGGACCGGTGGAAGCAAACCCGCCCATCGCGCCACCACAGGCAAGCCGCCCACGAGATCGAGTTCGAAGCCGCACAACAGCGTCACCGTGATCGGCTAAAAGCGGCACAATCGACCAAAGCTCCGCCGCATCACGATAAGCGCGGTGCGGGGTCTTTGTTTGCCGTCTTTCGACACTTCAGATCCAAAGGTTTGGGTCAGCCAAACCCTGTCGCGGGCCTCCCCAAGCCTCAGGCCTGTTTGGCGTCCGGTGGTGACACCTGCTCTTCTGCCCGCGCGGCCTCATAGGCCAGCATGGCGCGCTTGACCGGCTGGCCCCAATGATAGCCACCAAGCTCGCCAGACTTTTTCAATGCCCGGTGGCAGGGAATCAACCAACTGACCGGGTTGCGTCCGACCGCGGTGCCCACAGCGCGCACGGCCTTTGGCGCCCCCACGGCTTTGGCGATTTCTGAATAGCGGGTGACATGGCCATCCGGGATGGACAGCAGCGCTTCCCAGCCCTTGATCTGCAATGGCGCGCCGAT
>JAWUWF010000073.1:0-7384 GCA_034111985.1 Pseudophaeobacter sp. | reverse complement strand
CGGCGCGGGCCCGACCAGTGGATTGCCATCGGGGGTGTAGCAGATCGGGCCGTTGAAATCATCCTTGAGGCCAGATTCAGCACAGGAGGGCACCCGTTCCGTCATCGCCATATATTGCTCGGCAATCCGGTCCAGATCCAGCGGGAACAGGTCGGCGCGGAAACTGTCAGGTACCCCGTGTTCAAACCGCGCCGGGGCGCCGTGCTCATAGATGCCGAGGATCCAGCCGCCGCGTTCCTCACGGGCGTAGGATTCAGAATCCGCGTCGCGCACCACAGGGTGCTCGGGGTTGCCCGCTTCGCGCCATTTGACCCGCTCAGGGTCTTTGTCCATGACGATAAAGGTGTGCTCCACCGGGATGGCAGGCATCTTGATCCCCAGCATCTTGGCGGTGCGCTGCGCGTGATTGCCCGAGGCGGTCACCACATGCTCGGCGGTGATGACAACCTGCTCGTCGGAGGGCACCAGATTGCCGCCCTGCTCGACCATCTTGGTGCAGGTGACTTCCCAATGGGTGCCATTCCAGTGGAAGGCATCGGCCTGCATCCTGCGCACGATCTCGACACCGCGCTGGCGCGCGCCCTTGGCCATGGCCTGGGTCACGTCAGCCGGGTTAATGTAGCCGTCCTCGGTGTGGTAGATCGCGCCTTTCAGATCATCGGTGCGGATCAGCGGCCAGCGCGATTTGATCTCATCCGGGGTGAGCCACTCGTAGCTCACATCACAGGTTTCCGCGGTCGAGGCATAGAGCTTGAACTCGTCCATGCGCGCATCTGTCTGGGCCATGCGAAGGTTGCCAACCACAGCAAAACCGGCGTTGAGCCCCGTCTCGGCCTCAAGGCTCTTGTAAAAATCAACCGAGTATTTGTGGATATGGGTGGTCGCGTAGGACATGTTGAACAGCGGCAAAAGGCCCGCCGCATGCCAGGTTGATCCAGAGGTCAGCTCATCACGCTCTACCAGCATGACGTCGTCCCAGCCGGCTTTGGCCAGATGATAGGCGATTGAGGTCCCAACGGCGCCACCGCCGACGACCAATGCTTTGACTTGAGTTTTCATGAGGCCGTTCTCCGGAACAAGTGACTCGGGTTTGCTGCATTGGTTATGCCCAAAGCGCGGCAAACCAGGCTAAATCCATCCGACCCAAAAAATGACAAAACCGACCTTTCACCAACAGAAAGCCCGTTTGCCAGGCGCAAGCAGCAACCACGCGGGCAAAACCCAGGTCCTGCCATGCAAAATAAGCGAGCAGAACCACCTCGGCAGAGGTGCCACGCCAATGGTTACTGTCTTGATCCGGTAAGGCAGCGGTCAGCGCGCGCCTATTGGCAGTACAAGGCAGTGCCCCGGCGAATGCAGACCGCTGTGGGCGCATCCGATGACGCGGCCTGCGCCGCTCCGGTGCCGCCTTGTGCACTCCCCGACGTGCTGGCCAAGGTGCTTGTTCTGGGGCGACCAGACGAGGGAGTGTCTGGTTCGGTGATGACGTCGAGACCTGCAAATCTGCCGCTGTCCGGCGTTTCATAGCGTTTTTGCACGATGGCCGCATAGTCTTTCATGCTCAACGCACCGGGGGCCAGCCCGGCGTTGCGGCTTTGCATATTATAGTCAAAGACCACGACGGCCTGCGTTGAAAAAACAAGGATCCCCAATGCTTTGCGCACACTCATCTGACTGCTCTCCCAACTGCACGACCACCCTGAGCCCGAGACTACAGAGGGAACCGGTGCAAAATTGTGGCGGCGCAGCCAGGCCTTCGCTTGACCGCGCCTTGAGAGGTCAGCCCTTGTCCGTAAGGATTTTGCCGGGGTTGAGGATATTTTCGGGGTCCAGTGCCGCCTTGATCGCTGCCATATAGCGGGTCGCCGCGCCAAGTTCTTTTTGCAGATAGGGGCGTTTGCCCTGGCCGATGCCGTGCTCACCGGTGCAGGTGCCATCCATCGAGATCGCCAGATCATTCAGCCAGCCGATATAGTCGTCGGCCTTTTGCCGCTCCTCAGCACTCTCCATGTCAATCAGCAGCAGCGCGTGGAAATTACCATCGCCCACATGGCCAACAATCGGCGCGATCAGCCCCAGATCCTCGGCCTTTTGCCGCGCGGCCCCGACACATTCCGCCAGCTGCGAGATCGGCACACAGACATCGGTGGAGATCCCCTTGGCACCGGGGCGAATCTGCAGGCTGGCCCAATACATATCATGACGCGCCTGCCACAGCTTGTTGCGCTCTTCCACCGATGAGGTCGCCTCAAAGTCAAAGCTGCCGAATTCTTCTGCAATGGCGCCAAAGGTCTCGCTCTGCTCCAGAACAGAGGCATCAGAGCCGTGGAACTCCAGCAACAGCAAAGGCGTTTCCGGCAGCGACAGCTTGGAATAGTTATTGGCCGCAGCAACGCTCATCTCGTCAAGCAGCTCCATGCGGGCCACGGGAATGCCGTATTGAATGGTCATCATCACAGCGCGACAGGCGTCATCCACCGTGCGGAAGGAACAGCGCGCCGAGCGGATTGCCTCGGGGATGCCCTGCAGGCGCAGGGTGATTTCGGTCATCAGACCCAGAGTGCCTTCGGAGCCGACCATCAGCCGGGTGAGATCATAGCCAGCCGAGGATTTCTTGGCGCGCTGCGCGGTGCGGATCACCTCACCGTCGGCCATCACCACCTCTAGCGCCATCACGTTGTCTTTCATGGTACCGTAGCGCACGGCGTTGGTGCCAGAGGCCCGCGTCGCCGCCATGCCACCAAGCGAGGCATTGGCCCCGGGATCAATCGGAAAGAACAGCCCCTGATCACGCAAAAAAGTATTAAGCTGCTCGCGGGTGACGCCGGGCTGCACCACAACATCAAGATCCTCGGCATGGACCGCCAGGATCTGGTCCATCCGCATCATGTCGACACAGATACCACCTGCGGGCGCGTTGACATGACCCTCAAGCGAGGTGCCGGTGCCAAAGGGAATGACCGGCACGCCGAACTGCGCGCAGGTTTTGACAATGCTGGACACTTCTGCGGTAGAGCTGGGAAAGACCACCGCATCGGGGGCCTGATTAGTGATCCAGGTGGTGGTATGACCATGCTGCTCACGGATCGCCTGCCCCGTCTGCAACTGCTCGCCAAATTGCTGTTTCAAAACACCAATGGCGGCCTCAATCCCGGCCTCATTGCGTGGCAATGCTGTGGCTTGCACCATGTCTCGATCCTCTTTTTCCCTCGACAGCGCGACGCGCCGTTCCTCAACTCATGTGTTGTCATGACAACACATGCTGGGTTATTGCGTAAAAAAGGGGCGCAGACAAGCATAGTCTCCGCCCCCGGTATCCCTCCAGTTGGGCACATTGGCCCGGGCGGGCTATTCCCCCAGAGCAATACCCTCGCGGCGCGGATCAGCACCACCTTTCAGGGTTTCACCAATCTCAATCGCGTGCAGGCCAGAGTTAAGATCACGGATACTGACCTTATAGCCCATATCAACGAGCGCACCCTCCAGGCCTGCGGCAGCTGTCTCGGCCTCAAGATCATAGGTGCCAAAGCGGTTGACAGCATGGGGCAAGGACAGCGCTTGCTGAACATTCAGGCCCCAATCTGCCCAGGCCACGATGGCCGTCGCCACATAGCCAATGATCCGACTACCGCCGGGGGAGCCAATGGCCAGAACCGGTTCGCCATCCCGCATAACAATCGTTGGCGCCATGGAGGAGCGTGGCCGCTTGCCCGGCTCTAGCCGGTTGGCAATTGGCACCCCGTCGCGATGGCTGCGAAAGGAAAAGTCCGTAAGCTCATTATTCAGTAGAAAACCATTGCTCATCAAGCGTGAGCCAAAGCCGTTTTCAATCGTCGTGGTCATCGACAGAACATTGCCATACTGGTCGACAATCGACAGATGCGAGGTCGAGGGGAACTCGATCGAGGTATCATCCGCCCAGAGCGGCGCGCGCCCGGCATGATCGAACTCTGGCTTGCCAGCCGTGACCTCAGCCAGAGCCACCTGTCCTGCGAGCAGTTTGCCGCGTTCGGCCAAATAATCAGCATCCACCAGGCCTTTGACAGGCACCGGCACAAAATCGCTATCCGCCATATAGCGGCCCCGGTCGGCAAAGGCGAGGCGCGAGGCATCACCGATCAGGCGCCAGGATTCTGGATTTTCCGCCCCCAAAGCAGCGAGATCATAGCCGCCGAGCATACCCAGAATTTGCCCGACCGTCAGCGCCCCAGACGAAGGTGGCCCCATGCCGCAGACCTCAAAGGCGCGGTAGCTGGCACAGCTCGCAGGCCGTTCCTTGACCTGATACAGCGCCAGATCCATCTCGGACAACACGCCGGGATTGCCCGCAGCCGTGGTCACCGTGCGCACGATATCAGCAGCAATCGGTCCGGTATAAAAACCCTCAGCCCCCTCAGCGGCCAAGATGCGCAGCACCTCTGCATAGGCGGGGTTGGTCAGGCTGTCCCCCTCGGCCAGTGGCGCGCCTCCGGGCAGAAAATACGCAGCCGTGGCAGGGAAACGGCCCAGTCGCTCGGCATCGCGGGCGATCGAGCCGGCCATGCGGGGGGAAACCACAAACCCCTCTTCGGCCAGCGTGATCCCGGCGTCAAACAATGAGGCCCAATTGCTACTGCCCCAGCGGCGATGCGCCGCTTCCAACAAGGCTGGCGTGCCAGGGGCGCCAACGGAGCGGCCGCCAACAACAGCGTCAAAGAACTTTAGCGGCGCGCCGTTTTCATCCTGAAACAGCCTGGGCGTTGCCGCCAAAGGCGCGGTTTCGCGCGCATCCAGCGTGGTCACTTCGCCAGATTTCGCGTCATACCAGACCAGAAACGCCCCACCGCCAAGCCCCGAGGACTGTGGCTCAACCAGGCCCAGAACGGTCTGCACCGCCACCATGGCATCCGCAGCCGTGCCGCCCTGCCGCAGAATGGCCGCCCCCGCCTCAACCGCATGTGGGTTGGCGGCGGCAATCATCCAGCTCTGCGCCTCGACGGGCTGCCCGGCCTCTTTGGCTGCCAGCGCTGCGGCAACCCCCTTGGAGGTGACAGCGAAACTGCCCTTACTCGCGCCTTCAGGTGCGACGGCATCCGCCGCTTCCTGCGCGCCCAGAGCCGAAGCCGACAAAGCCAGGCACGTCAGCAAAACAAATCTCATGTAGATCTCCAACACAGCTAAAAGTTGCCAGCGCGGATCCTTACAACATGGCCGGAACAACCTGATCCGGGGGCCGGTGCCCATCCTCGAAAGTCTTGATATTCAACAGGACTTTTTCGCCCATCTCAATCCGGCCCTCAAGGGTTGCAGAACCCATATGAGGAAGCAGTACCACATTCGGCAACTCGCGCAAACGTGGATTGATATCTGTTCCCTTCTCGTAGACATCGAGTCCAGCGCCGGCGATCTCATCATTGCGCAGCATCCGGGTCAGCGCGTGCTCGTCAATCACCTCACCACGAGAGGTATTCACCACCACAGCCGAGGGTTTTAGCAGCTTCAGGCGGCGGGCATTCAACAGGTGAAAGGTCGAGGGGGTAGAGGGACAGTTGACCGAGATCACATCCATCCGCGCCACCATCTGGTCGAGGCTTTCCCAATAGGTGGCCTCCAGTTCGGCTTCGACCTCGGGCCGCAGGCGACGGCGGTTATTATAATGGATCTGCATGCCAAAGGCGCGGGCACGGCGGGCGACAGCCTGACCGATCTGGCCCATGCCAAGGATGCCCAGACGCCGCCCTGCAAGACGTCCGCCCAGCATGGCGGTTGGTGCCCAGCCCTGCCATTCGCCTTTTTGCATCAAGGCGAGACCTTCGGGGATGCGCCGCACCACCGCCATGATCAGCGCCATCGCCATATCGGCAGTGTCATCCGTCAGCACACCCGGGGTGTTTGACACCAGAATGCCGCGCTGGCGGGCGGTGGCCACATCGATATGATCCACCCCGGCGCCGTAGTTGGCGATCAGCTTCAGCTTCTCTCCCGCCTGCCCCAAAAGGGCCGCATCGATGCTGTCGGTCACCGTCGGCACCAGCACATCTGCTTCTTTCATCGCGGCGGCCAATTCCTGGCGGCTCATCGGTGTATCATCGCTGCGCAGCCGCACATCAAATAGCTCGCTGAGCCGCGTTTCCACTGGCTCTGGCAACCGTCGCGTAACGACAACACTCAGACGTTCTCTTGCCACTTTTGCTCTCCCCTGGCTTTGCAATTCATATGCCTTGGTGGCATGGTGGCGCAGGACGGATGCGGGCACAAGAACCGATCCGCCAGAACCGGAGCAAGTGACGCGGCTTTTTGCCTCTTTCAGGCCAGAAACCGTGCCGGATTTCGGAACAACAGTTGGGCAGGCTTAACCGCGAGCAAAAGTGAGCAGGCAGTGAATAGAAAATTCTCGGGATGGCGTGGCCTTGCGGCGGCGCTCTGTGTGGTTTTTGGCGCCACATCAATGGCTTCGCTGGCCTCCGCCAAAGAGCAGCGAGGGGCGGTGACCAATCTGCCCCTGCCGCGCTATGTCTCCATGAAGGCCTCTGAAGGCAATGTGCGGCGCGGCCCCTCTCTCACCCATCGCATCGACTGGGTGTTTAAACGCCGTGGCATGCCGCTGGAGATCACAGCAGAATTCGGCCACTGGCGCCGGGTGCGGGATCAGGATGGCGCAGGCGGCTGGGTGCACTATGCCCTGCTATCAGGCGCCCGCACTGTGCTGGTGCAGGAAGACATGCTCACCCTGCGTGCCCAGCCCGATGACACAGCACAGGTGACAGCTGCCCTTGAGTACGGTGTTGTTGCCCGTCTGGGAGAATGTTCTCAGACCTGGTGCGTTGTTTCTGTTGGCGGTTTTAGTGGCTGGGCCCCCAAGGACAAACTCTGGGGTGTGATGCCGGAAGAAATTCGCGACTAGGCCCGGCAGGCCGATCTTTACTCTTACGCAGACCAATTCAAACATACCGGTGCCTTGGGCGGCTTCAGGCCGCGCCTGTGACCGGTCGAATGGTCAACTGAGTGCCGCCAAGCGCGCGAAAACTCTTTTGGCGACAGGTGAAAACCAGAATCTGCATCTCATCTGCCTGCAGCGTCAGCGCGTCAAATATTTTTTCAATTCGGGCATCATCGGTGTAGACAATGGCATCATCCAGAATGACTGGAGCCGCCTGCCCACCCCGCGCCAACAGCCGTGCAAAGGCCAGCCGCACCAGCAGGGCAATCTGTTCCTGAGTGCCGCCAGAGAGTGTGTCAAAGGCCTCGTCCTGCCCGGCGCGCTGCAGCTGATCCGGCAGCACCTGCCCGGCATCGACACCCAGACGAGCCTCGGGCCAGAGCAGGCGCAACAGCGGCTGAAGCTCTTGCAACACAGGACCAATATAGGCCTCTTGCGCGGCGCCGCGCGCCTGTTCCAGCGCCA
>JAWUWF010000072.1:0-16712 GCA_034111985.1 Pseudophaeobacter sp. | reverse complement strand
CTGGTTTCAGCTGCGCTGGATCGCTGGGACATTCTGCCCGATGACTCCGCCGGCCTGCCGCTGCAACTGACGCCTCCCGGGCGGCTCCTGCGCCACGTGGCAGAGCTGTTCTGCCGCCCGCTCACTGCCGATGCGCTGCTGACCCTGCTGAAACACCCCCTCAGCCATGATGGTGCCAGTCAAAATGGGGCCAGTGCTGATGCCGCGCGCGGCGAGCACCTGCGCCCCCCCCGCGATTTTGAACTGGACCTGCGCCGCAATGGGCCGCCTTTTCCCGAGGCAGCCAGTTTTGACGCCTTTGGCACAAAGCGCGCGTTGACCCCGGGCTGGACGCAGTGGCTGGTGCAGAACTTTGCCGACCAGCAGGTCACAGGCACATTGCATCTCACCGATTGGGTTGCCTTGCTGCGCCGCCGTGCCGAGACCATAGCCGCCGGCAGCCAGATTTCTGGTCCTGATGAAAGCGGCACCCTTTGGGACAAAAAGGCCGGCCAGACAGCTCTTGAGGTCATAAGCGACCTCGAAGCCGCGGCACCTTATGGCGGCGAGATGTCGGCGCGCGACTTTGCCGATCTGCTCGCGGCGATCCTGTCACAGGGCGAAGTGCGCGACCGCGACACCCCCTATGGGTCGATCATGATCTGGGGCACCCTTGAAGCTCGCGTCCAGGGCGCTGATCTGGTCATCCTGGGAGGCCTGAATGAGGGCAGCTGGCCCGAGGCCGCCAAACCCGATCCCTGGCTCAACCGGCAACTGCGCCATCAGGCGGGGCTGTTGCTGCCGGAACGCCGTATTGGCCTGTCGGCGCATGATTTCCAGCAGGCCATTGCCGCGCCCGAGGTCTGGTTGACCCGCGCCGCCCGCTCAGACGAGGCCGACACTGTTTCCTCGCGCTGGCTCAACCGGATGACAAACCTGCTGTCTGGTCTGCCAGACCAGGGCGGCAGGGCCGCATTGGATGCGATGAAGGCGCGCGGGCAAAAATGGCTCGGCTGGGTTGAAGCACTAGAGCAGTCGACACCATTGCCCCCAGCAGCGCGCCCCTCGCCGCGCCCCCCTGTGGCAAGCCGGCCGCGCCGTCTCACCATCACCGAAATCCCGCGCCTGATCCGAGATCCCTATGCGATCTACGCCAAACATGTGTTGCGTCTGCGGCCCCTGAATCCGCTGGTGCAGGAACCTGATGCCCTGCTGCGCGGCACCGTCGTGCATGAGATATTTGAACACTTTATACGTGACAGCCTTGAAGGTCCCAGCCGCCTGACCCGCGAAAATCTGGTGGCCACCGCACGGGACCTGCTGGAGCGAGATGTCCCCTGGCCGGTGGCACGTCTGTTGTGGCTGTCCCGCATTGACCGCCTGGCCGGGGATTTCATCCTCTCAGAACAACAGCGCCAGCAGCGCGCCAAGCCTCTGAAACTAGAGGCACAGGGCGAGGTCCGGTTGGACCCACTGGATTTCTCCATCGCCTGCCGCGCTGATCGCATTGACCAGGACGATCGCGGTTTTCTGCATCTCTATGACTATAAAACCGGCATACCTCCGTCTGAGTCCCAGCAGAAAAAATTTGAGAAGCAGTTGCTGATCGAGGCGGCCATGGCCGAGGAAGGTGCGTTCAAGGAGATCGGCCCCGCCGAGGTGGCCAGCGCTGCCTTTATCGGTCTGGGCAGCACATTAAAAGAAGTGCCCGCGCCACTGCAGGATCAGCCCCCCGCCAAAATCTGGGAGGAGCTGAAACAGCTGATTGGTGCCTATTTTGAGCCAGAGCAGGGCTATTCCAGCCGCCGCATGGTGCACCGGGATGACTTCGCAGGCGACTACGATCATCTGGCCCGGTTTGGCGAATGGGACCGCAGTGCGACGCCTGAGCCCGAGGATCTGACATGAGCCATTTTGCCACCAAACCCCGCGACGCCGCATCAGAAGCGCAATTTCGCGCCGCGCGTCCCGATGCCTCAACCTGGCTGGCGGCCAATGCTGGCTCTGGCAAGACCAAGGTGCTGACCGACCGGGTGGCGCGATTGCTGCTGAAAGGCGTGCAGCCGCAGCACATCCTGTGCCTCACCTATACCAAGGCCGCCGCCAGCGAGATGCAGAACCGGTTGTTCAAACGTCTGGGCGAATGGGCAATGCTGCGCGACGCACCACTCACGGCTGCGCTGATGGAACTGGGCGCCGATGATGTGATCTCGGACGAGGGTCTGTCACAGGCGCGTACGCTGTTTGCCCGCGCCATCGAGACCCCCGGCGGGTTGAAGATCCAGACCATTCACTCGTTTTGCTCGTCCTTGCTGCGCCGCTTTCCCCTAGAGGCCGGCGTCAGTCCGCAGTTTTCCGAAATGGAAGACCGTGCCGCCGCCCTGCTGCGCGCCGAGATTGTCGAGGACATGGCCAAGGGGGAACTGGCGCATCTGGTAGAACCCCTGGCGCGCCATGTGGGCGGCAGTGATTTCGAAGATCTGACAGCCGCCCTGTGTCAGCGACGCGCCGAGTTTGACACGCCATTGGACTGGCCCGCGCTGCTGGCGCGGTTTGATCTGCCCGAAGGATTTGACCAAAATGCGCTGGAATCTCTGGTATTTATGGGCGGCGAGGCGGAACTTTTGTCGCGCTGCCGCACCATGCTCGACACCGGCGGCACCACCGATCAGCGGGCTGGTGCAAAACTCGTAGGGATAGATCAGCCCGGCCTCAAAGATCTGGCGATGCTTGAAAGCATCTTTTTGACAGGGGCCGGCGCGAAAGCGCCCTTCTCTGCCAAAACCGGCAGCTTTCCCACCAAAAAACTGCGCGAGGCCAATCACAGCCTGATGGATCAGCTGGAGCCTTTGATGCTGCGCATTGAGGACGCCCGCGCCAAACGTCTGGCACTGGTGGCGGCGCAAAAATCGCTTGAGCTGCACCAGTTTGCCGCCGCTTACCTGCCGGAATATGAGGCACGCAAACGGCTGCGCGGCTGGCTCGACTTTGATGATCTGATCCTCAACGCGCGGCAGTTGCTGAATGATCCCGCCGTTGCGGCCTGGGTGCTGTATCGTCTGGACGGCGGCATCGACCATATTCTGGTGGACGAGGCGCAGGACACCAGCCCGGTGCAATGGGATGTGATCGAAAAACTGGCGCAGGAATTCACCGCCGGGATCGGCGCGCGTTCCGATGTGGAACGCACTATCTTTGTGGTTGGCGATAAAAAACAGTCGATCTATTCGTTTCAGGGCGCCGATCCCGATGCCTTTGACCGCATGCAGCTGGAGTTTGCTGACCGTCTGGCCGAATCTGGCGCTGGTTTGCAGAATGCCGCGCTGGAATTCTCGTTCCGGTCATCCGCTGCGATCCTGCGACTGGTGGATCTGGTGTTCAGGGATAGCCCCCGCGCCGGCTTTCACAGCGATGCGCTGCACCGCGCCTTTAAATCCGACCTACCCGGACGGGTGGACCTGTGGCCCGTGGTGGACAAGACCGAAGACGACGGTGACAGCGACTGGACAGACCCAGTAGACCGGCCCGGCACCCGGCATCACACCGTCATCCTTGCCGAGCGCATTGCCCGCCAGATCAAGGAGATGATCGACAATAGGGTCACCCTGCCGATTGATGGGCCAAAAGGGCCCAATGGAGAGATGAGTTTTCAGCGCCGACCGGTGCATGCGGGTGACTTTCTCATTCTGGTGCAGCGCCGTTCCGAGCTGTTTTCCGAAATCATCCGCGCCTGCAAGAATGCCGAGCTGCCAATTGCCGGCGCGGATCGGCTAAAAGTTGGCGCCGAGCTGGCGGTGAAAGATATCGCAGCCTTGCTGTCCTTTCTTGCCACGCCTGAGGATTCGCTGGCCCTGGCTGAGGCGCTGAAATCGCCGCTGTTTGGCTGGTCGGAACAAATGTTGTTTGATCTGGCCCATCGCCGCGACGGTAAGCAGCATCTCTGGGCAGCGCTGCGCGACAGGGGGGCGGAGTTTACCGCCACCATGGCAGTGCTGGATGATCTGCGCAGCCAGACCGATTTCCTGCGCCCCTTTGATCTGATCGAGCGCATTCTCACCCGGCATCAGGGGCGGCAGAAACTGCTGGGCCGCCTGGGTGCCGAAGCCGAGGATGGCATCAACGCGCTGCTGTCGCAGGCGCTGGCCTATGAGCGCTCTGATATTCCCAGCCTCACGGGTTTTTTGGTCTGGATGCAGACCGATGATCTAGAGATCAAGCGCCAGATGGGCGCCTCGGGCGATATGATTCGGGTGATGTCGGTGCATGGCTCAAAGGGACTGGAGGCACCGATTGTAATCCTGCCCGATACTGCCAAACGCAACGCCCCAAGCGACGCCGAAATCATGGTCGCAGAGGGCACACCGCTATGGAAGCTGCCCAAAGATCAAATGCCCGGACTGCTGTTCTCGGCCCGCGAGACCGCACAGGAAAAACAGCAGAACGAGCGGCTGCGCTTGCTGTATGTGGCCCTGACCCGCGCCGAGAAATGGCTGATTGTCGCCAGTGCCGGAACGCTCTCAAAAGAGGGCGACAGCTGGTATCAGCGTGTTGAAGCCGCGATGCGCGAAGGCGGGGCCACGGCCTGTGATCTGCCCGGCGGCGAAGGGCTGCGCCTTGCCCATGGGGACTGGGAGGGGCTGGAGTTTGTGCCTCACGCGGTCGAGCCCCAGGTGACCCCGGTCTTGCCAGAGGTTTTTACCAAAGTCGCGCCGGATTATGTGGCACCTGAAGCCACAATAAAACCCTCTGATCTTGGCGGTGCCAAGGCGCTGCCCGGTGAGCAGGGTCTCGATGAGGAGGCAGCCAAGGCGCGCGGCACAAGACTGCATCTGTTGCTGGAACATCTGTCGGCTTATCCCAGCGCGCGCTGGTCTGAATTGGCGCAACGGCTGCTGCCGCAGGCTGACGACCGCGAGGAGCTGTTGGCCGAGGCCGCAGCCGTGCTGAAAAACCCAGCGCTAACGCATATCTTTGCCCCCGATGCCCTGGCGGAGGTCGCCGTGACGGCGGATCTGGGCGTGCAGCGCCTTTATGGCATCATTGACCGGCTTTTGGTCACACCAGACAAGGTTCTGGCCGTAGATTTCAAATCCAACGCACAGGTGCCGGATCAGCCCCGCAACTGTCCTAAAGGCCTGCTGCGCCAGATGGCGACCTATGCCCATGCGTTGGCGCAGATCTACCCGGATCGCGAGGTTGAAACCGCCTTGCTATGGACCCGCACCGCCAGCCTGATGGTTCTGCCGCACGATCTTGTGACAGATGCGCTCAACCCGGCGCTGGAACCTTGACGATCTGTTAAGCCGTACCTAGGTTCCGACTCCAGTTGCCATAGATCTCAGGAGACATTTCAATGTCCACCGTAGCCGTCACCGACGAAACATTTGACGCCGAAGTCAAGAACTCCTCTGTCCCCGTTGTGGTGGATTTCTGGGCCGAATGGTGTGGTCCCTGCAAACAGATCGGCCCCGCTCTGGAAGAGCTGGCGGCTGAGTATGGCGACAAGCTGAAGGTGGTCAAAGTCGACGTCGACAGCAACCCAAATTCCGCCGCCGCCATGGGCGTGCGTGGCATCCCTGCACTGTTCATCTTCAAGGACGGCGAAGTCGTGTCAAACCGTGCAGGTGCCGCCCCAAAGGCCGCGCTGAAAAGCTGGATCAACGAATCTATCTGATCAAAGTGATCACTACATTTCAAAAGGCGCTCTCTTTACCGGGGGCGCCTTTTTCGTTTCAAGGACATGTCATGACCCCAGATTTTCGCCAAAAGGCAATTTCCATTTGCGACGACAAAATCGCCAAAAAAGGCGCGGGCGTTGGCCTGTCGTTTTATGCCTTTTTCAAGAACAAGAACGACGACCCTGCCCTGCTGATGACGGTTGCGGCATGGTGGATCCAAACGCATCAGCTTGACCATTTTGAGAAGGCGGTGAAGATCCGCGAAATGCTTGGCGCGAACGTGTAAATCCCTGCGGCACGGTTGGACATAGCGCGGGCAGATTCTGACGTGGCTGGCCTAAAGCGGCGATTGATTCTGGCCCTTTCCTTTACCGCCTGCCTCAGCGAGGCTGCCTCCAAAGAACAACAGGAGCAGGATATGGCTAAAACACGGGTATTGGTGGAATTCGGCATGGGCACATCGCTCAGACGTGAAGATTATACCGAAGCGGCAAAACGGGCCATCAAAGATGCGCTCTGGCACAATTCGGTCAGCGTGGCAGAGCTGTTTGATTTCCCCAAAGAGGCCATGATCATTGACGCCGAAGTGGGGGTCGCCCAGCCGGATCAAGTCGATGTCGAAGCGCTGAAAGAGATTTTTCCTTACGGCCAGCCAACAATCACCGTTACTGAGGGCGGGTTGGACGTGGAAAAACCCCATGCGCCAGGGCGCACGGTGATCGCCAATGCCGCTGTGATCGTCTCGTTTGATATGGAGCAGGCATGATGGAGGCAGCTGAAATGGGCGAAAAACGTATCATTCTGGAAATGGGCACCGGCAACGATCTCTATGGGCGCGATTATACCAAGGCGGCCCGTCGCGCGGTGCAGGACGCGCTGCATCACTCCTCGATCACCCTGTTTTCCAAACTGGGCATTGAGCACACAGAGATGCGGGTCGAAGTTACCATCGCGGTGCAACAGCCGGATCAAGTCGATTGTGATCTGGTGGCGCAGGATCTGCCGCGCGGGCGGGCCACGGTGCGGGCGGTTAAAGGCGGGCTCAACATCGCGGATGAGACATCAGACAGCCTGCATGTCGTGGCCACAGCTGCGATAGAAGCCTGGCTGCCGGATCAGTCTACAAGCTACAAACTCAGCACCTGAAAAAGATAAAGCCGCCCCAAATTGGAGCGGCTCATCTCATCTGGCACTTCTGTGCCGGGTCTGCTGTAACTGGCCTGTAAAATTTACAGTTTGGCGATATCCGCGTAGGAAATGCCAATGTCATTCAGTTGTGCGTCACTCAGCTGTCTCAGAGCATTGCGGGTCTGGCGGGCTTCGTTCCACTCAACCAGGTTGGCTTTGAGGTTGAAGATGCCGTCTACCAGACGAAGAACGGAGACTGCGCCCAGCGGCGCATGGAGGTTTGCGGTCGTCATTGCACTAGTCCTTAAATTCGGTGTGTTTGGCTTGGTTGTGTTTGGCATGGTGTCTGCCTGTGACCTCCATGTAGGAGAGCCAAGTGAGTCTCACAATTGCCCGTTTAACAGTCCCGAAATGCACGCAATGCATAGCAAATGACCAAAGTGTTAACGCGCCCTCCGCTTTGTGCCAGCAGGTCTGTGTTCAAAGGGGGTGCCAATCTCCGGGTCGCGAGGCCCTTTGGGGCCAGGTTTATGCAAGGGATTTGCTAAAATACCGGGAAGAGCGAAGGCCATGCGAGCCTTGTAC
Organism: Pseudophaeobacter sp.; assembly: GCA_034111985.1. Lineage (GTDB taxonomy): Bacteria > Pseudomonadota > Alphaproteobacteria > Rhodobacterales > Rhodobacteraceae > Pseudophaeobacter. The sequence continues at coordinate 9,342 of JAWUWF010000072.1, read as the reverse complement.
CGAAGGAAGGATGGTTCCATATAAGAGGCAACAAATCTGGAGGCAAAGATGGCAGAGGATCAATTCCCCGGCTGGCACGGAACCACCATTATTGGTGTCAAAAAGGATGGCGAAGTGGTCATCGCCGGCGACGGACAAGTGTCTTTGGGTCAAACGGTGATCAAGGGCTCTGCCCGCAAGGTACGCCGCCTGTCACCGGGTGGCTTTGACGTGGTGGCAGGCTTTGCCGGCTCTACCGCCGACGCCTTTACCCTGCTGGAACGGCTTGAGGTCAAACTGGAGGCCACGCCCGGACAGTTGGCCCGCGCCAGCGTCGAGCTGGCCAAGGACTGGCGCACCGACAAGTATCTGCAAAAGCTTGAGGCGATGCTGATTGTCACGGATGGCGCAGAGATGTTCGTCATCACCGGCGCCGGTGATGTGCTGGAGCCAGAGCATAACGTGGCCGCGATTGGCTCTGGCGGCAATTTTGCCCTCGCCGCCGCCCGTGCCATGATGGACAGTGACCGCACAGCTGAAGCTGTCGCCCGCGATGCCATGGCCATAGCTGCGGATATTTGTGTCTATACCAATGGTCGGCTGACGGTTGAAACCATTACTCCGGCCGATAAACCTGTCGAGGGCTGATGTGACCCAGATCGAACAGAATGACATTCGCGCCGCCGTCGGCTCTGGTCTGATAAGCGAAGCGCAGGCCGCCTCGCTGATGGCGCTGGCCCATAGCCGTCGCGGCGCCCGCGAGGATCTTGCGCTCGGCGATGAACCTTTTGAGCTGTTCAAAGGCTTCAACGAGATTTTTATCGTCATCGGGATGCTTATTCTTGCCACGGGCTGGGCGGCGGTCACGGCTGCCTACATTGCAGGCAGTCTTGGCGGCTACATAGAGAAAACCATTTGGTCCGCAGCTCTGGGTGCCGTGGTTCTTTGGGGGTTGGCAGAATACTTTATTCGGCGCCGCCGTATGGTTGCCCCGGCCATCGCGCTCTCCCTGCTGTGGGCAGGCAATGCCGGCACTGGCATAACCGCCTATTTCTCGGAACCGTTTATGGTTGCCCAGAATGATTTCTCCAGCCTGCCGCTGCCGATGATGCTGACCACCCTTGCTGTGGGCCTGTTTTGGTTGCGGTTTCGCGTGCCCTTTGCCATGGCGCTGATTGCGCTGGGAGCCTTTGCTGTGGCGCTGATGATGACCGCGCAGCAAACAGGCAGCCCGGCTGAGATCAGCGATTTCTTCCTGCTGTCGGCCTCTGGTCCCTTTGCCTGGGTCACGCTGCTGGTCGGGCTGGCTGTCTTTGCCGTGGCGATGATGTTTGATCTGAGCGATCCGCACCGGGTGACGCGGCGCTCAGCCCAGGGATTTTGGCTGCATGTGGTGGCAGCACCTGCGCTGGTGAACACCATTGCCCTCAGCCTGCTGGAAACGGGCACCTCAAATGCGCAAATCGCCCTGATGGCTGTCTTGCTGGGCTTTGCGCTGGTGGCCATTGTGATTGACCGGCGGTCGTTTTTGATTGCTGCCATCGGCTATAGCGTCACTCTGGCAAGTACCGTGTTTGACGGCGAAGGTGCTGCGATGACCATTCTTGTGCTGGGCTTTTTCCTGGTAATCCTTGGCGCCTTCTGGGCCCGGATCCGGGCGGCTCTGCTCTCTCCTCTTGCTGGTGTGCTGCCGCTACACCGGCTTCCCCCTTCCCATTGAAACGAGACCTTGCATGACTGACCTGACCCCCCGTGAAATCGTCTCTGAACTGGACCGTTTTATCATTGGCCAGAACGACGCCAAACGCGCTGTCTCTGTCGCCCTGCGCAACCGCTGGCGGCGCAAGCAACTGTCGGATGATCTGCGTGATGAGGTCTATCCGAAGAACATTCTGATGATCGGCCCCACCGGCGTTGGCAAAACCGAAATCTCGCGGCGGCTGGCAAAACTGGCCCGGGCGCCCTTTATCAAAGTCGAGGCCACCAAATTCACCGAAGTCGGCTATGTCGGGCGCGACGTGGAACAGATCATCCGCGATCTGGTGGACAGCGCCATCGCCCAGACCCGTGAATTCATGCGTGAGGACGTCAAGGCAAAGGCAAACAAGGCCGCCGAAGATCGCGTTATCACTGCCCTTGCCGGCGAGGATGCCCGCGGAACCACCCGCGAGATTTTCCGCAAGAAACTGAAATCGGGTGAGTTGGACAACGCTCTGATCGAGCTGGATGTGGCTGATAGCTCTAACCCGATGGACAAAATGTTTGATATCCCCGGCCAACCCGGTGGAAATACGGGCATGCTCAATATTGGGGATCTGCTCGGCAAGGCCATGGGCGGGCGCATGGTCCGCAAGAAAATGACCGTGTCTGAAAGCTACGATGTGCTGGTCAGTGATGAGGCTGACAAATTGCTGGACGATGAAATTGTCACCCGCAATGCCGTAGACTCTGTTGAACAGAGCGGCATTGTCTTTCTCGATGAAATCGACAAGGTCTGCGCCCGCGCGGATGCCCGCGGCGCCGACGTCAGCCGCGAAGGTGTGCAGCGCGATCTGTTGCCCCTGATCGAAGGCACAACAGTCAGCACCAAATATGGCCCGGTCAAGACCGACCACATCCTGTTTATCGCCTCCGGTGCCTTTCACATTGCCAAACCTTCGGACCTGCTGCCAGAGCTTCAGGGCCGCCTTCCGATCCGGGTTAATCTGCGCGCCCTCAGCGAACAGGATTTTGTCCGCATTCTGACCGAAACCGACAACGCGCTGACCCTGCAATATACTGCGCTGATGAGCACAGAAGACGTCACCGTGACCTTTACCACAGACGGTATTGCCGCTCTGGCCAAAATCGCGGCCGAGGTGAACCATTCGGTTGAAAACATTGGCGCGCGCCGGCTCTATACCGTGATCGAGCGGGTGTTTGAGGATCTTTCCTTTACCGCACCGGACCGTGGCGGCGAGAAAATCACCATTGATGCGGCCTATGTTGGCAAGCATCTGGGTGAGCTGGCGAGCAAGAGCGATCTGAGCCGCTACGTGCTCTAGTCGGCCCCTTGAGCGCCAATACACCCTAAGGGCAAACCTCCGGTTTCCAACTGGCCGCAAGCAGAGTAACTTGCGGCCAGACCGAACAGGAAGTGTCCATGTCAGTTATGCGTATTTTTTCCGGGATTTGCCTGCTTCTGGTACTGGGGTGCACGGATCGCAGCTTTACGCCGATCACACCGGAAGCCTTGGAAATTGGCACGTCAAAAACCATTTTTGCCGCCACCAACCGATCCCGTCTTGAAGATGGGACATTTGGCCCGGAGCGCAGCGACGACTACAGTTTGTTGGAGCTTACGGTTTCCATCCCGCCCAATCATACGCCTGGGACATTGGAATTTGGCTATGCCGAACCGGATCCATACACCCAGTTCACGATGGCCGCGCGCCACAAGTTCGAGAAGTCCTCTGACTTTGATGCGCGGTTACAGGAGGAGTTGCGCCGTTTCCCCAGCAACGAGCGCGATGTCATTGTATTTGTGCATGGATTCAACTCTACGCAGGCTGAAACTGTCTTTCGCGCAGCCCAGCTTACATATGACCTGGAGACCCCTGGTGCCACGGTGATCTATTCTTGGCCCAGCCTCGGTAGTCCTCTGGGATATGCCTATGATGCCGACAGCGTTCTGTTTGCCCGTGACGGGTTGGAAAACCTGTTGCGGCACCTCAAAAAGGCTGGCGCCAATCGCATCGTCCTGGTTGCCCACTCCATGGGATCCTTGCTGGCCATGGAAACCCTGCGCCAGATTGAAATCAAATCTCCCAACTGGTCAGATCAAAGCCTTGGCGGCGTTGTTCTGATGTCTCCAGATCTGGATATTGATGTTTTTCGCAGTCAGATGCGCCGGTTTGAAAAGGTCCCAGAACCCTTTCTGGTGCTGGTGTCCAGCAAAGATAAAATTCTGAATATCTCGCGGCGGATCCGCGGCACCCATAGTCGCGAACGCCTTGGTAGTCTCAGCTCGCTCGACCTGGTTTCGGACCTGCCCATCGACATCATTGATACCACGCAATTTTCTGGGAACGCAGAATCCGGGCACTTTGTGGCTGCGACGTCACCGGCGCTCTTATCCCTGTTCAACTCGGCCCGTGAAACGGCAGAAGCTTTCCAGAAAGGCAACGCTAAGTTAACTGTAAATGACTTTCTTCCCGGAACGATTCTGCGAAAAGGCCAGGTTACCGGGGTTTCCATAACCCCCGTCGCCAGAGTACCCCGATAGGCGACAGTTCTAACGGGGCCGCCGCAGATAAACGTAGTAAGCCCCGTCACCACCGTGGCTCACATGGGCAGGGGTGATCTGCAGAACAGCCTGCGCCAAAGGCGGCAGCGCCAGCCATTGCGGGACGTGGTGACGCAAAATGCCGCGTGGCACCGGCATCGGGCCGGGCACGTCGCGATCCTTACCCTTGCCTGTCACCACCAGAACCAGACGTTTTCCCGATGCCTGCGCGGTCAGGATAAACCGGTTCAGAGCAGGATGTGCGCCCTCTACCCGCATTCCATGCAGATCAAGCTTACCCTCAGGCCTTAGCTTGCCGCGCTTCATCCGGCGAAAGGCCTTTTCATCCATCTGCACCGGGCTGGAGGCAAGAGACATCGCCCGCGCTGGTTTCAGGTCATGTTTCCTCGGTTTCGATTTGGCATGGCTGCCGAGGTCGAACTTTTCCAGCCGCGGCTGTGGTGTCTTGGCCGGTTTCGGCTTTGGCAGAGGCAGGGCGGGGGGATGCGAATGGCTGCCAGGGTGCAGCCTTTCGGCATGGGCCACCACCTGATGCCAAAGATCGATCTCCTCGGGGGAAAGTTTACGCCTGCTCATCAAAACTCATCCGGCAAAAGCGCAAAGGCGCGTTGGATCGGCAGCAGAACCACCATGCGGCCAGGGTCTCGCAGACGCCCGGCTGCCTGGCCAGCGCTATCGCCGGTGCCGTAGAAAATATCTGCCCGCTGCGCGCCTTTTATAGCTGATCCGGTGTCCTGCGCGATCATCAGCCGCCGCATCTGGGTCTCGCCATCCTTTTCCAACCAGACCGGCGCCCCAAGCGGGGTGTATTTTGGATCTACCGCCAGACTGCGCAGCGTTGTCACCGACCGGTTCATCGCGCCAAACGGCCCTTTTGAGGGGCGGATTCTGCGGATTTCGCGAAAAAACACATAGGAGGGATTGTGCAGCAACAGCTCGTGGCCATCGATGGGATTGCGCCGGACCCAGGCCTTGATCACCTGCGCGCTGACCTGATGCGCATTGTAGATGCCCCGCCGCACCATTTCCGCCCCGACAGAGCGATAGGGATGGCCATTGGCGCCGCCATAGCCCACCCGAATGGTGCTGCCGTCATTCAGGCGGATACGGCCAGATCCCTGAATTTGCAAAAAGAACAACTCGACCGGATCGTCGACCCAGGCGATCTCCAGACCTCGCCCGCTCATCACTCCGCCATTTAGGATGTCACTGCGGGGCAGCCATGGATTGCTGCGTTTGGCCTCTGGCGGCATCTTGTAAATCGGGTAACGGTAACGTGCCGAGCGATAGCGGGCGCCATCTAGCTCTGGCTCAAAATAGCCGGTGAACAGGGCAGGGGTGCCGTCTTCGATCAGGACAGGGCGGAAAAACAGCTCAAAATAGCTGCGGGCGGCTTTTTCGCCCTCGGCCTGCGCCAAATTTTGTTCCTGGGATTGCGCCAGAGCGCAGAGGTTTTGCCAGTCCTGATCTTTAAGGTCCGGACAGGTCTCAAGAAACACCTTGAGAGCGGCAGCGTGATTATCCTCCTCCCAGCCCTTAAGCTGAGAGAAGTCCAACATTTTGTAGGTCGTCTCGGCCCCTGCGGCCGAAGCCGTCATGGCAGCCCCCGCAAGTGCCGCTGCCCGGAATACATCCCGGAGCGCTGCAATCATCCGTCCGTAGCCACCAACTGCCAGTTCGGATCGTCAACACCCATGCTGCGGGCAAAGACCCAGATGTCTTTTTGACGTTTCACAGCTTTTGGATCACCCTCGACGATCTCTCCGTCGCGGTTGCGCACAACCGAGGTCAGCTCAGCGACAAAGCGCATGGTCACCTCGGCAACCCGGGTGGTTTCATCAAAGCTGGCATTTATCACGGCGGTTTCACGCACCCCAATGAACTGAGCCTCGATGGTCAGACCCTGATCTTCGCGCTGTGCCACCGCATCGACAAAGCTATCAAAGACGTCTTCGGCCAAAAAGCCCTGAATATTATCCAGTTCGCCGCGTTCAAATCCCATCAGGATCATCTCATAGGCGCTGCGGGCACCCTGAACAAATTCACCCACCTGGAACGAAGGCTCTGCGCGCTTCATCGCCGACAGGGAAGTGGCCTGAGCCGAACCCTCTTCGACATAGTCGGTGATATCGCGGTCAGGTCCCCCTTCGATCACCTCAAAATCGGGGCGACTGCTGCGTTTTTCTGCGGGGGCGGCTACCGGCGGCTTTTCAAAGCCTTCACGTGTGCCCAGAACGCTTTTCAGACGCAGGATCAAAAACACCGCAATACCGGCCAAAACCAAAAGCTGAATCAAGGGCGACTCCATAAGAACCTCTCATTGGGTATTCATGCCCGGTTTGAAACCCGGGCTGTCTGTCCTTATGTAGGTGACCAAGGGTGGCAAGTCTACCGTACAGCGAAAGATCAGAGGAAACCGTCAAATGTATCTTTTTATCGCCTTTCTGATGGTGCCGCTTATTGAAATCGGTCTGTTTATTCAGGTCGGGGGGGCCATTGGTCTGTGGCCAACCCTGGGCATTGTTGTGCTGACCGCGATTCTGGGCACCTCGCTGGTGCGATCACAGGGCAGACTGGCCCTGTCGCAGATGCGCAACTCGTTCCAAACCCTGTCGGATCCGGCAGAGCCCCTGGCCCATGGCGCAATGATCCTGTTTGCCGGCGCGCTGCTGCTGACGCCCGGGTTTTTCACCGATGCGATCGGTTTTGCCCTGCTGTTGCCGCCGGTGCGTATGGCCGTTTATCGCTATCTCAGCAAAAAGGTCACCGTGGCGCAGTTTCAGATGGGACCCGGCACTATGCAGGGTCGCCAGTATCCAGGTCAGTCTTCTGGCCAGTCTCCAGGCGGGCAGGCCGGCCAGAATGCCAACACAGGTGACATTATCGATGGCGATTTTGAAGAGGTCGCTCCTAAAAACCCCAATGCCAAGCCCTCTGGCTGGGTGGAGGGACCGAAATAGGCGTTAGTGCTACTGCAGTTACCCGTAACCGTTGAGATACCCGAGCCAAGCTGATAAGCACGGGCCAAACTAATTTGTAGGAGTATCTCGATGGCCGAAAATGGTGCAACCGAAGGCGCACAGCAGCCCCAAGTCCAAATGAACATCCTGGGTCAGTACATCCGGGACATGTCGTTTGAAAACGTCATGGCGCAAAAAGGTGCCGGTGGCGAAGTTCAGCCCGACGTAAATGTTGCGGTCAATCTGGACGCCAAGAAACGCTCGGTTGAAAACCAGTATGAAGTCATGACCAAGCTGAACATCGAGTCCAAAAACAAAGAGGGCGGCGACGTTCTGTTTGTGCTGGAACTGGAATATGTCGGTGTGTTCAACATCTCTGGTGTGCCCGAAGATCAGATTCACCCCTTCTTGTTGATCGAATGCCCCCGCATGACCTTCCCGTTCCTGCGTCGCATCGTTTCAGACGTGACCCGCGATGGCGGCTTCCCGCCTCTGAACCTCGACAATATCGATTTTGTAGCGATCTACCGCAACGAGCTGGCCCGCCGTCAGGCCGAAGCCGCGCCGCAGCAGTAATCTGCAAGACCATCAAGATAAAAACGGCCGCTGAAACACTTCAGCGGCCGTTTTTATGATATTTTAATGCAGGAGCCTAGCCGCTTTTGTGAGTCCACAGAGCCTCATCGCCCAGTTTGGCGACAAAGGCCTCATGCGCCTCGGTCTCTGCTGCTGTCACCCGGGGCGGCAGCGGTGTCGGACGTGGGGTAGGGCGCCAGTCATCACTGGTCTGACCGTGACCGCCGCCATTGGACGATGTGGACAGACCAAAGTCCGGCTGTCGGCCGCCAATCAGTTCAAGATAGACCTCGGCGAGAATTTCGGAATCGAGCAGTGCGCCGTGCAGAGTTCGGTTGCTGTTGTCGATGTGAAACCGGCGGCACAACGCGTCCAATGTGGCTGGGGAGCCGGGAAAGCGTTTGCGGGCAATTGCCAGCGTGTCCAGGGCCTGCTCCATCGGCAATTGCGGCAGGTTCATCCAGCCAAGTTCCGCGTTGAGGAACTTCATATCAAAGCTGGCGTTGTGGATCACCATTCTGGAATCGCGGACAAAATCCAGAAAGCTCTGGCCAAACTTGGCAAAGACCGGCTTGTCGCGCAGCGTGATCTGGCCTTTTTCCGGTCGTTGCGGCGGCTCCAAAAGGTCAGGGCCAATACCATGCACGCCAAAGGCCTCTTGCGGCATACCGCGCTCGGGGTTGATGTAGACGTGATAGGTCTCACCCGTGGGCATGTGGTTGTACAGCTCAACCGCCCCGATCTCGACGATGCGGTCACCGGAAAAAGGGTCAAAACCCGTGGTTTCGGTATCGAGGACGATTTCACGCATCTGGCTGTGCCTCTTTATTTTGGGTCTCTGCGCTCAGTTTTTTTCTGATCTGTTCAAGAACCGCATCCACCTGGGCACGGGCGTGTTCCGGCGTATCCGTTTCAATGACAAAATCAGCGCGGGCGCATTTTTCCTCAATCGGCATCTGTTTCGCCAGGATCTGTTCGAACTGAGTTTCGGTCATGGTGCCCCGCTCCAGAACCCGGGCGCGCTGCGTCTTGGCATCAACCCGCACACAGGCAACCGCATCCATTGCAGCCTCGCCTCCGGTTTCAAATAGCAGCGGGATGTCAAAGACCAGAATGTCGCTTTTGGCAACGTCGCGAAACGCCTTACGGTCTGAAGCCAAAAGAGGATGCACAATCGCCTCAAGCTGGCTGAACAGGGCAGGATCAGCAGAAAGGATCTGTTTCAGCGCGTCACGACTGACGGTGCCCTCTATAACAGAGGCTGGAAACACCTGCTGCATCGGCGCAACCGCGGCACCGCCCACCGCATAAAGCCGGTGCACGGCGGCGTCCGCATCCCAGATCTCGCAGCCCGCTTGCGCAAAGAGGCCGGCGGTGGTGCTTTTGCCCATCCCAATGGAACCCGTCAGCCCAAGAAGAAATGTCATCTAAGGGCAGCCTCACGGGTGGCCTCATCCACATCCGGGCGTTGCCCGAACCAGCGTTCAAATCCTGGTACCGCCTGATGCAACAACATGCCAAGCCCATCAACCACGGTACAGC
>JAWUWF010000071.1:0-9190 GCA_034111985.1 Pseudophaeobacter sp. | reverse complement strand
CAATTGCGGCGACCTGGTCAGTCCGGCGATCAAAAGCGTCAAGATGATCACCTGCGCCTCCTGCACGACGACCCTGCTGCTAGAGGATGCAGGGTTGCGTCTGGCGGGAGAGCAGGGTGTTTTGCATGATGTGCCGATGCTCTTTGGTTTGGGAGATCACCTGCGCATTGGCAAAGCCAGTTACGATATCCTGGGCCATGCCCGGTTCTCTTATGGGCGCGGCACCTGGGACGAGTTCTGGGCGATTGATGGCCAGGGTGCGCCGGTGTGGATTTCTGTGGATGAAGGGGATCTGATCGTGCAGCGTATTTTGGCGCGCGCAGACTGGCCCAAATACGACGGCTATCTGCGTCTGGGCAGCACGTTTTTGTACAAAGCCGAGGAATTCCGGGTTGATGAGGTCGGGACCGGCACCTGCACCGGGCTTAAGGGCAGTTTTGGCCATGAGTTGACGGTGGGAGAGAGCTACAAATTCCTCAACCTGCAGGGCGAAGACGGCGGGGTGCTCTCGGCTGAGATCCAAGGGGCGCAATACGAGTGGTTCATTGGCCATTGGGTCGATCCCTTTGAGGTTGAGGTGAAAACCGCATGAGCCTCAACCCCGATCTGAAAACGATCAATTGTACGGCCTGTGGCGCGGGGCTGGATGTGCTGGGCGGCGGGCGTGTCACGGTGCATATCTGTGCCTACTGCGGCACGGTGCTGGATACGCTGGACAACTACCGGGCTCTGCAAAAATTCGATCTGCTCAAGCGCCCCGACAGCCCCTTTAAGATCGGCATGAGCGGGCAGCTTTTTGGTGTGAGCTATACGGTTATTGGCACGTTGGAACACGAAGAGGTCTGGGGCGCGCGGCGCTGGACCTGGATTGATCATCAGCTGTTTTCACCGACCCATGGCTATGCCTGGTTGAGCCTGGAAGACGGGCATCTCACCTTTTCGCGGCGCTACCGCAAGCCGGTGAGCTGGATGTCCGAGGCCTGGGTGGAGCGGGCCGAGGTGCAACCCCAGGTCCGTGCGGGCGGCGAGATTTTCAAATATTATGACACCTGCAGCAGTGCGGTGATCTACGCCGAGGGAGAATTTACCTGGGCCCCAAAAGCAGGCGAAAAGACCACTACCGTTTCAGCCATGTCAGAGACCGCGATGCTGTCGTTTTCGCAAACCGGTCGCGAGCGTGAGATCTATCACACAGTTTATCTGCAGGCTTCTGTCGCGTCTCAGGGCTTTGGCATTTCCATCGGGTTTACCCCACGCGGTACCCATGCGCTGCAGCAGCAAAAGGCGGGGGGCAATGCACGGTTCCTGTCTGTCGCGGGGCTTGGCGCTATGGGGCTGTGTCTGGTTCTGGCCCTCTTTATGACCAGTCAAAACGGTGAGACCCTGAGTGCTCCGCAACGCTACAGCCTGGAGCATTTGCCGGTGGAAATTCCTTTTGACGTGCGCCAGCCAGGGAGGCTGACGCGGATTGATCTGAGAGGGGATGCGCGCAACAGCTGGGGCTACTTTGCGGTCGAGCTGGAAGACCCTGAGGGCGAGGTGCTGTTTGAATCTGGCCGCACCGTTGAATACTATCAGGGTCGCGATAAGGACGGTAACTGGAGCGAGGGCTCCAACCGCGCGACACTGGCGTTTTTCCCGCCGGTGGCCGGGACGTATACCCTGTCGCTGGATCTGGAAGAGGGCGGCAGCTGGGGGCCGCAGGCAAAGGATGTCTTTTTGACAAACCGGCCGATGAGATCGCTGGAGCTGCGGATCAGAAACGGTGTTTCCAGTGGATTCTGGCTGGTGGTGCTGGCGCTGGGGTTTGGTGCCATTGGCGGGCTTCCCCTGATGCGTCGTTTCCTGCACAACAAGGCGCGCTGGCGCGGCAGTGACTGGGTTGATGAGGGGGACGATTGAGATGACTGTTTTCCGCCTGTTCTTTGTCCTGCTCTCGGCTGCGGCCATCTCGGGAACTAGCTATGTGGCCTACCTGGGCCACGGCGGGGAAAGCCGTGATCTGGATCGCTCTATCCGCGCGGTCAGCGCTGGGCGGGGATTGAATGGAAGTATCAAATAGAGAGGATCCTCATGGAGTATCTTGCGGCAATTCACCTGGCTGAGCTGATCAGCACCGTGTTTTATACCGTTGTGGGCGTGGCCTTGATGGGCATGGTCTGGAAGGTGATCGACTGGATGACGCCTTTTCCGATTATGAAAGAAATCGAGCAGGACCAGAACATGGCGCTGGCGGTGCTGATTGGTATGTTGTTCATCTCGATCTCGATCATTATCGCGGCCGTCATTGTCTCCTGACCCGCGTGTGACGGCAGCAAAGGCAGGCGCATCAACTGATGCGTCCGTGGCCGCGGCATCCCTGCGCCTGCGTGAGACTTGGCTTTTGCTGGCAACGTTTTTGGTGGCTGTGGCCGGCCTCATATACGAATTGGTGGCGGCGACATTGTCGAGCTACCTGCTGGGCGATTCCGTGCGGCAGTTTTCCTATGTGATTGGCATCTTTCTTTCTGCCATGGGGCTGGGGGCCTGGCTGTCGCGCTATGTAGACCGCGCCATGTCCGGCTTTGTCTGGGCCCAGATCCTGCTGGGCATCGCTGGGGGTTTTATGGCGCCGGTGGTGTTTTTCACCTTTGCCTGGATGGAGAGCGTCACCCTGCCGCTCTATGGTCTGTTGATTACCGTGGGTGTGCTGTCTGGGATGGAGATCCCCTTGATCGCGCGGGTGCTGAAAGAGATCGGCGCGCCGGAGTTTCGTTTTGAAAACGTGCTGAGCGTCGACTACATCGGCGCTCTTGTGGCTTCGCTGGCCTTTCCGCTGCTGATCATTCCGCATCTGGGGCTGATGGCCGGGAGCCTCACCTTTGGCGCGCTCAATCTGGGGGTGGCTGGCCTGTCGCTGTGGATCTTTCGCAGCGAGACCAGTCGGCTACAGGTGGCGGTCTGGGCGCTGGCCCTCACTGTGACGCTGGTTGGGCTCTGGCAGGCAGAGCGCCTGGTTTCCGTGACCGAGAGCAATCTCTTTGAGGATGATATTATCCTGAGCGAGGCGACGCCCTATCAGCAGATCACCGTGACCCGCTATCGCAATCGCACCCGGCTGTTTCTGGACTACTCGATCCAATTCGACAGCCTGGATGAGCACCGCTATCACGAGAGCCTGGTGCACCCGGCGATGGCGCAGGCCCCACGACGCAAATCGGTGCTTATCCTTGGGGGTGGCGACGGTATGGCGGCGCGCGAGGTGCTGCGCTGGGCGGAGGTGGAACAGGTCACGCTGGTTGATCTTGATCCCCGGGTGACGGAGCTGTTTCGCGACCATCCTGAGCTGTCGCAGCTCAACTCTGGCGCGCTGTCGGATGCGCGTGTCGAGATCCACAATGCGGATGCCTGGCGCTTTGTTGAGGCCAGCGATCAGATGTTTGATGTGATCATCATTGATCTGCCCGACCCGAAAAACCTGGCGCTGTCGAAACTCTATAGTCGGCAGTTTTATGGGGCGCTGGTCGAGCGGCTCAGCGCGCATGGGGTGATGGTCACGCAGGCGGGCTCGCCCTTATTCGCACGCAAAGCCTTTTGGTCGGTCAAGGCGACGCTGCAGGCCAGCCGCAATCCGCAAAAGCCGGGCGCGGGGCTGATAGTGCGGCCCTATCACAGCTACCTGCCCAGCTTTGGCGATTGGGGATTTGTGCTGGCCAGTCCTAGTCCTGCCTCTAGTGCGCGTGCCGCCAGGCTATTGTCGCTGCCTGCAGATCTGAAATACCTCACACCTGAGGTTTGGCAGGTGGCCCAGGTCTTTGATCTGGAGAGCAGTGAACTTCCGGTGCAGGTGAACACGCTGCAGTCCCATGCGCTGGTTGGCTATTACCTTGAGGGCTGGGCGCAATGGTTCGAATAGTTTCTCTTCTCGACAGGCATCGCCCTAAAAACCAAACAGGCCCGGCGACAAAACCGGGCCTTTTGTATGTTTCGGGCCAAGGCCGACTAGGCAGGATTGGCTAGGATGAGCGCGCGGCAAGCGCGTTGCGGGCCTTAAGTGTGCTGCGAGCCTGGGGCAGCAGAAACGGGATCTGCGCGGGCGGTGTGGTGTTCACCGGCACCGGGCAGCCGTAGGTCCGCGCCAGGGTCTCATCTGTCAGCACCTCAGCCGGGGTGCCGGTTGCCGCCACCCGACCAGCCTCCATCAGGACCACCTCATCCGCAAACATGGCGGTGAGGTTGAGGTCATGCATCACGGCCACAACACCGCCGCCCCGGGCGGCATAGCCGCGGGCCAGATCCATCACTGTGAACTGATGCCCGATGTCGAGGCTGGCGACAGGTTCATCCAGGATCAACCAGCGGGGAGTCCCGTCAACAATCGGCTCCCAGACCTGGGTGATGACCCGCGCCAACTGAACCCGCTGTTGCTCGCCCCCCGACAGATCCTGATACATCCGCCCGGCAAAGCCCGCCAGCCCAACCGCCTCTAGGGCCTGCATCGGCACGGTGTTGTCTGCAGCAGACAGACCGGCGCTGAGGCCAAGGCGCACGATCTCAAACACCGTGAAGGGAAAGGCGATGATGCTGCTTTGGGGCTGTACCGCCCGGATTGCTGCCAGTTGCCAGGGCTGCATCTTGGCGACATCATGGCCGTTCAGACAGACCTGCCCCCGATGCGCAACCTCGCCGGTCATGGCCCGCAACAGGGTGGTCTTGCCGGACCCATTGGGACCGACAATGGCCGTGACGCTGCTAGCATTGGCGGTAAAGTCGACGTCTTGCAGCACCTGTCGGCGTCCCAGCGTGACGCTGATACCTCTGGCTTCCAATTGTGCCGTCATGCTCATAGCCCCAGATCTCCGCGCCGTTTCAACAGGATCCACAGAAACACCGGCGCGCCGAGGATGGCGGTGACGATGCCAATGGGCAGCTCTGCCGGGGCGACAATGACGCGGGCAATCATATCTGCCGCCAGCAAAAGCGTGGCCCCCAAAAGAGCCGCATTGGGCAGCAGGCTATGGTGGTCCGGTCCTGTGGCAATACGCAACAGATGCGGCACCACGATGCCGATAAAACCAATGCCTCCCGAGACCGCAACCGCAGCCCCCGTGGCGCCGGCGACGGCGAGGATCGAGATGTTTTTTACCCGCTGCACTGCGATGCCGATATGGCCGGCTGCCGCTTCACCCAGAGCCAGACCGTTGAGGCCCCGCGCCAGAAAGGGCGCTGTTGCCAGGGCCAGCCCTATGATGGGCAGAGCGGCCAGAACCTTGGTCCAGGTGGCACCGGCGAGTGACCCCATGCCCCAGAAGGTGAGATCGCGCAGCTGGTTGTCATCGCTGTAGTAGACCAGCACGCCAGACGCCGCGCCCGCCAGTGCGCCAAGCGCAATGCCGGCCAGCAACATGGTCGCCACCGAGGTTTGCCCACCCCGGGTGGAGACCCGGTACAGCAGCATGGTCGAGCCCCAACCGCCAAAGAAGGCGGCAATTGGCACCAGGGCAGATCCCAGGAATTGCTGCAGGCCTATTGGCAGCAGGCTGCCCAGCACGATGGCACTGATGGCGGCAAGCCCGGCTCCGGCGCTGACGCCAACGATGCCGGGATCCGCCAGCGGGTTGCGAAACAACCCCTGCATCACCGCGCCGGAAACCGCCAGAGAAGCGCCAACCAGAATGCCCATGCAGAGCCGGGGCAGGCGAATATCCAGCAGCACCACCCGGTCCATGACCGACAGCTCACGCCCTGCGGCCAGATCCGTGAGCGCCCGCCACAGCGAAGCCCCCGAAGCCCCGGTGGTCAGCGACAGGACGCAGACCACAAGCAGCAAAACGGCCAGCAACACTGTCAGCCGTCGGGCGCGCAGGCGCCGATCAACCACGGGGCGCGCTCCAGTGATGGGGTCTCCCGCGGCGACATGGGTGGAAAAGGCGCTCACTTGGCGGCCCCGTGAAAGGCCTGCGACAGCTCTTTTACGGCGGTTGCGGTGCGGGGCCCAAACCCCAGCAGACGCAGCCCGTTCATCCGCACCAAATGGCCATTCTGAGCCGCCGGTGTGAGCATCAAGGAGGGCATGGTCAGCAAGACCTCCTTGGTCAGCCCGTGATCACCGCCGCGATCCATGGCGAGGATAATATCGGGGGCAGCGGCGGCAATTGCTTCGTCGGTCATCTGTTTGTAGCCAGAAAAGGCACTGATCGCATTTTGCGCGCCAGCCATTTTTATAATGCCATCTGCAGCGGTCTCCATACCGCCAACAGTGACCCGGCCACCCTGTGTTGACAGCACAAAGAGCACCCTCTTTGGCGTGTCGCCTGCGATCTGCGTGGCCAAATCCTGCGCCGCGTCGAGCTCTGCGCTGACCTGTGCGGACAGGATTTCTCCGGCCTGCTGTTGGTCCAGTGCGGCAGCCACGGTTGCGATCTTGGTGAGGACGCCTTCGGCAGAATAGATCTCGGGGACCTCGACGTAGGCCACATTGGCCTGTTTCAACACCTCAAGGGTTTCCGGTGGGCCAGAGCCTGCGGTGGCGAGGATCAGATCGGGATCCACCGAGAGCACACCTTCGGGCGACAGCGCACGGGCATAGCCGACATTTGGCAGCGCATTGGCCTCGTGTGGATAGGTGGAGGTGGTGTCACGCGCCACCAGACGCGACTCTTGTTGCAGAGCATAGACAATCTCGGTCACCGAGCCGCCGATCGAGACAATGCGGCCTGGCACCTCCGCCAGCGCCATGGCGGAGGTGCAGCTGGCGACAAGTGCGATAGCCAGAGTGGTTTTCACTCGTGCCTGAAGTTTGACAAAGGGATTCATTCGGCGGCCTCCGTCTGCTGAGTGTCGCTTTGATCACTGTCAGAGGCAGAAGGCAGGGCCTCGACGATTTTGCCCCATTCAGGACTGTGATCCCGGTTTTCATCCCGGCGGCCAAAGACCTGCAGAATGGCACGACCTTCGGCATCAAAAGCCTCTACCGAGATGGCGGGGCCGCGCTGGGTGGGTTTTTGCACGGCCCAGACCTCGGCAATGTGGTCAAGGCGCAGGTGCAGGTCAAAGCCGGGGTCGAGAATGTTCTGCCAGGGTCCCATGCTGCGCAGGTTTTTCACCGGACCGGAGTGGATCTGGATACAGCCCTGGCTGCCGACAAAGATCATGATTTCAGTGCCCTGATCGCGCACGGCCAGGAGCATCATATCCACGGCACGAGGGGCGAGCTGGCGCGCCAGAGGCTCTCCGGCAATGCGGTAGGCGCCCAGACGGTTCATTTTGAGCTTTGACGCCACTTGGCGGAACTGATGCGAGTCAGTCATTTTCGCCCACTCTTCGCGCAGCTGCTCTGCTTTTGCGGGGTCTGCCTTTGCCGGTTCTGGTTCGGCGCGCGGCGCGATCTCAAGATGCGCCACCTGTTCGTCCAGCGCCAGATCGCTGATAAGGGCCGCCCAGGCCTCAAGATTGGAGGCCTCGCGCAGATGCACCTTGTGCACCGCGTCTCCGGCGGCATCAAAAAACTGGATTGAACGACGGGGACCTTTGTCGCCGCTGCGCTCTACCGCAAAGGCCGAGACAAAATGCCGGGGAAAGAGCCGCAGATCAATCTCGGGGTTGACGATCATGGCGGCATGTTTGCCGGGAGTATAGTCGGTATAGATCCCGACCTTTTCAATCACACAGGACTCGTTGCGGGTCAGTGCCATGACCTCACCCAGATCGGCAAGCCGGGGAAAGATCTGGTCGATGTCAGCACTGAGCCGGGTCACTCCCTCACCGATATAGGCGGCAACAAGCTGGGCTTCGGAAATTTGAAACTGTGCGGCAAAATCACGGTCACGCATTTTGGCGTTATCCTGGCGCAGCTGGCGAATAGCCTGGGGTTCCAGCGAGAGAGGAAGGCTCATGTGAGGGCCCTTTCAGAGTTGCATGGGTTGTGCGGGAAAGGGCTGGCTTTATCCGTTGCGCGGTCTTTATGCGCAGGATTCAGGCTGGCAACTGCCAGTTCAGCAGCTCATAATTTATGTTGACTGTTTTTATCACCTTTACTATCAGGCTCAAGTGGAATTTATAGATTCCAACAAAAACACCATAAATTACCGCGCCAGCCCAACATGCAAGCATTCGGTTAAAAAGACCAAAGATGCAAAGGGACATGTGATGGGGAATTTACGGCTGACGCAGCATTTGCTGGGGACCGTTTCCGTTTTGGGTCTGACCTTCGGGTCGGGCGCAATGGCGCAGGATTTGACAGAAACTCTGCCGCTGGAGACCCAGGACGAAGAGTTCCTGGGCACTGTTGAGTTAAGCCAGGGCAAGCGCGAAGTGCAGGTTGATACTGCGGTGCCGGTGACCGTGATCAATCAAGAAGAAATTGATGACCGTCAGGCCGCGACGATTGCTCAACTGGTTGACACCGTTCCAGGTGTTTCGCTGGTGAACGGCTCCACCCCACAGTCTTCCGGGATCTCGATTCGTGGTTTTGGCGCTGATGCGACCTATGGGACCAGCCCGCGGGTTCTGATCTCTATCGACGGAGCCACCACTGGTGGCGAGGAAGTCTACCGGATCGGCAACCAGTTGTTCACGGATCCCTCCCTGTACAAAGAGGTTTCTGTCATCCGTGGCACCGTTGGCACCTTTGAGTACGGCTCTGGTGTTGTTGGCGGTGTGGTCAAGCTTGAGACAAAAGATGCCTCTGACTTTACCGGCGGAGAGATCGGCACCAGGTTCCGGCAAACGCTTGAAGCGCAGTCAAACGGCACCGGCTTTGCGTCTTCCTCAATCCTGGCCTTTCAGCCGACTGAAAATGCTGAGTTCCTGCTGAACTATACGGTCCGCGATAATGATTCCTATGAACAGGGCGGCGGCGGTGAGGTCTCGGGTACTGATTTTAAGGATTACTCCTACCTGGCCAAAGGCCGCTTCACCTTTGGTGAAAGCAAAGAGCACAGGCTTACGGCCTGGTACAACGTGACCCATTCAAACGAAAAAGACATCCCCTATGACCTGCTCGGAGCCTCCGGCGGTGGCGGCATTTACTTTGGTAATGTTGACCGGATCGTCGATAGCCGGACTGCAGGTCTGCGCTATCAGTTTGATGCGGCGGGCAATGACATGGTGCATCTGGATGCGACCCTGACCTTTGCAGAGCAAGATATCGACAGTACCTACCTGCTTGGCAGCTGTGCCGGATTCCCAGGGTGTGATGCCGGTGTTTCAG
>JAWUWF010000070.1:0-10739 GCA_034111985.1 Pseudophaeobacter sp. | reverse complement strand
ATCAAAGCACCCGTGCTGGCGATCACTGGCTGGGCCGATGCCTATGTCAATGCCCCCGCCCGGCTGGCGGCCAATCTTACGGTGCCCGCCAAGGCGCTTGTCGGCCCCTGGGAGACTCGCTACGCCCATATCGCCAACCTGGATCCGGCGGATTTCCATGGCGAAGCCCTGACTTGGTTTGATCAATACCTGCGGGGTGAAGACAGCGGCGCGGCAGCTCTTCCGGACTATCGCACCTATATGCAGGAGCACTTTAACCCGACAATGCAGAACAAACCCCGTCAGGGGCGCTGGGTGGCCGAGGCGCAGTGGCCCTCGCCTAATGTGCATGACCGGGTAATGTATCTCTCACCAGCAGGTCTTGTGGATGCGGCTGCGACAGGTGCTGAGGTGGTGCGCAACCCGGCGACACTGGGGCAGGCCAGCGGCTATTTCTGCGCCGGCATGCGGTTTGACAACGAGTTGCCGGGGGATCAGGCGGTTGATGATGCCATGGCAAGCTGTTTTGACACAGCGCCGCTGGCAGAACCGCTTGAGATCATGGGGCGTCCGCGTCTGCGGGTCAGTTTTTCTGTCAACAAACCCGTGGCGCAACTTGTGGCGCGGCTCTGCGATGTCGCGCCCTCGGGGGTGTCACAGCGCATCACCTTCCGGCCGCTGAACCTGACCCATCGCGACAGCCACGCGATGCCAGAGCTACTGGTGCCCGGTCAGCGCTATGAGGCCGAGATCGCGCTGAATGAATGTGCCCATCACCTGCGGGCGGGGCATCAGTTGCGGCTGGCGCTGTCGACCTCTTACTGGCCGCTGGTCTGGCCTGCGCCCGAGGCGGCAGAGGTCACGCTGCATCTGGAGGGCTGCCAGCTGATCCTGCCAGAGCGACGCGTCACCACAGAGATCGCGCCGCAAAACCCCGGCGCACCCCGCGACTATCCAACCCTGCAATCAGAGGTTCTGCGTGCGCCAGGTGGGCACTCAAACACCCATGTGCTGCAGGATGGCACTCTGGTGCTGGATAGTTTTGATGATTACGGCAAGGCGGTGAATCCCTATCACGGGCTCATGGTCGGCAGTCATGTCTCGATGCACTATGCGATCCACCCGGATGACCCGGCATCGGCGGTGTTTGCCAGCGACTGGCAGTTCACTTTTGCGCGCGATGACTGGCAGGTCACAATCGATACCGAGAACAAGATGACCTGCGATGCAGAGAATTTCCACCTCTGGCGCCGGGTGACGGCCCGCGAAGGTGCCGAGGGTGCAGAGGTGCTGGTCAAGGAATGGCAAGAGAGCATCCCGCGCGGCTTCCTGTGATATCTGTCAGGTCAGGCATTGCGACGCCTGACCTCACTGCTGCTTGCGCCTAGAAGTCCAGACCCAGATCCAGGGTCTGCGCCGAATGGGTGAGTGCTCCGGAAGAGATGAAATCGACGCCGGTGGCGGCCACTTCGGCAATGCGCTCTAGCCGCATATTTCCCGAGGCCTCGGTGATCAGCTTGCCACGCGCCATGGCAACGGCGCGGGTCAGGTCTGGCGTTCTCATATTGTCCAGCAGCACCACATCGGCGCCGCCAGTTGTCAGTACTTCGTCAAGCTGCGCCAGGGTGTCGACCTCGATCTCGACCTTCATCATATGGCTGACGCTGGCCTTGGCGGCGGTGAGGACTGGTATGATGCCACCCGCTGCAGCGATATGGTTGTCTTTGATCAGGATGGCATCCGACAGGCCAAAGCGATGGTTGAAGCCGCCGCCGTGGATCACCGCCTGTTTTTCCACCATGCGCAGCCCCGGCGTGGTCTTGCGGGTGCAGGTGATGCGGGTCTGGGTGCCCTTGGTCTGCGCCACAAATGCGGCAGTCAGGCTGGCAATGCCCGACAGACGCCCGGCAAAGTTCAGCGCGACACGTTCAGCAGACAGGATGGCCGCGGCTGAACCCTCAATGGTCATCAAGGTGTCGCCCGGCGCGCAGGTCTCGCCGTCCTGGCGCACGATGGTGAGCTCAAGACCAGGGTCCACCAGATGAAAGGCAATGCGGGCGATCTGCATGCCAGAGACAATGCCGCTGTCGCGGGCATTCAGACGCGCCTTGTAGGGCACCGAGGCCGGGATCACGGCCCGCGTGGTAATGTCGCCGTTCTGGCCAAGGTCCTCGTGCAGGGCGGCGCGTACCAGTGGCTCTAACAGCAGATCGGGCAGGGGGATGTGACGGATCATAATGTGTCCTTCTGGGCGGCCTTCTGGGGGGGGCGTGCGCCGTGCACAATCCGGGTCTGGATCGCGCGCGCCTCACTAAGGGTGATATGACTGCGCTGGGCAAAGGCCGGATCGGGTTGCGGGAAATCGTCGCGGAAATGTCCGCCGCGGCTTTCACGTCGCAGCAAGGCTGAGGCTGTGATCAATGTGGCGGTGGCGCACATGTTGAGGAAGGCCTCATCATCGGCCCGCGTGGTTTCAAGATCAGACAGGATGGTCAGCGCCTGCTGCAACCCGGCCTCATCGCGCCGCATCCCCACCTGGTCGGTCATGGTCTGACGCAGGCGCTGAACTGCGACGGCGTCCATTTCGGAGCCGCCGGTGGCAAAGCAGGGGTGCAGCTCTGGGCTTCTCTCGGAGGAGGCTGGTGCCAGCGTCGCGGCGATATCAGCGGCGGCGCGGCGGGCATAGACCAGCGCTTCCAGCAGCCCATTAGAGGCCAGCCTATTGGCGCCGTGCAGCCCGGTCGAGGCGGCCTCACCACTGACCCAGAGCCCAGAAAGACTGGCGCGCCCGTGCAGATCGGTCTCGATGCCACCCATATGGTAATGTGCGGCCACCGCGACGGGGATGGCCTGTGTCACCGGGTCAATGCCTGCGCGGGCACAGGTCTCGGCCAGCGCGGGAAAGCGCAGCAAAACCTCGGCGCCAAGGGCGGCACGGGTGTCCAGCATCGGGCGACGCCCGGCCTGGGTTTCGGCAAAAATGGCACGGGCAACAATATCGCGGGGCGCCAGTTCAGCGTCCGGATGCAGATCCCGCATGAACCGAACGCCGTCTGCGTTGATCAGGGTGGCGCCCTCACCACGTAGGGCCTCGGTGGCCAGCGGTGCGGGATCCTCGCCGCAATCCACTGCTGTGGGGTGGAACTGGACAAATTCCGCATCAGCAATGCGCGCCCCGGCCCGTGCTGCAAGTCCTATGACCTGACCGCGAATGCGCGGCGGGTTGGTGGTATGGGCATAGAGCCCCCCCGAGCCGCCGCCCGCCAGCAAAACGCCGGGACAGCGGATCAGCACCGGCTGTGTTGCCGCATCTGAACGCCGGATCCAGACGCCGGTGACAGTCTTGATTTCGTGGACGGTGTCGGTTTCGGTGTTCGGACCGGGATGGGTTTCCAGCCGCAGGGCTTCGGTGCCCTCAAGCACCTGGATCGACGGGGTGGCGCGCACGGCCTCGATCAGGGTTTCCATGATCTGATAGCCGGCCTGGTCGCCTTTGACGCGCACCACACGGGCGGCAGAATGGGCGGCTTCGCGGCTCATGACATAGTTGCCGTCGATGTCGCGATCAAAGGGCGCGCCAAGGGCGGTGAGGTCAAGGATATGGCGGCGCGCCATCTGGGTGACCATCTCGGCCACCTCAGGGTCCACGGTGCCAGCCCCGGCAGTGAGGGTATCACTTGCATGGGCCTCGGGCGTGTCGCTGCTGGCCATAGCGGCAGCAACGCCCCCCTGTGCCCAGGCTGAACTGGCGCCTAATCCCAGCGGCTCAGGAGAGATCATCAGCACCGGGCGTGGTGCGAGCTCTAGTGCGGCATAGAGCGCGGCCAGTCCGGCGCCAACAATAACAATGCGCTCGGTCGTGAGGGGGCTGGTCATCATTGAGGCTCCGGTCGCTGTGATGTCGCGGGCTCTGGGGGCACCTGTCAGATGCCCAGCTTTTTCGACAGATCAATCATTTTCTGCACCGCCTGGCGCGCGCCTTCTGCCACAGTGGGGTCAACTTCGACCGGCTCTGACATTGTGTGCAGCGACCAGAGGATTTTCTCTAGCGTGATCTTCTTCATGTAGGGGCACATGTTGCAGGGGCCGACAAAATCCACCTCGGGCAGGCTGTCAGCGATATTGGAGGCCATCGAACACTCGGTGATCAGCAGGGCCTTTTCCGGCTTCTCGTCGGTGACATATTTGATGATGCCACTGGTGGAGCCAGAGAAATCGGCCTCGGCCACCACATCCGGCGGGCATTCAGGGTGGGCAATCAGCCGGGTTCCGGGGTTCCATTCGCGGAATTCGCGCAGATCCTTGGCGCTGTATTGCTCGTGCACGATGCAGGAGCCTTCCCACCAGACGACGTTCTTGTGCGGCACATCCTTGGCCACGTTCTGCGCCAGATACTGGTCCGGCGTCATGATCACCGTGTCGCTCTCCATGGCGCCAACGATCTGGGCGGCATTGGAGGAGGTGCAGCAGATATCCGAGGCGGCTTTGACCTCGGCGGTGGTGTTCACATAGGTGACCACGGGCGCGCCGGGGTATTTTGCCCGCATCTCGGCGATGCCTTCGGCGGTGATGCTTTCGGCCAGCGAGCAGCCCGCGTCCATATCGGGGATCAGGACAATCTTGTCGGGGCTGAGGATCTTTGAAGTCTCGGCCATGAAATGCACACCGCATTGCACAATGACATCGGCCTCAACCCGGGTGGCCTCGATCGCCAGCTGCAGGCTGTCGCCAACCACATCGGCCACGCCGTGGTAAATTTCGGGAGTCATGTAGTTATGCGCCAGAATGACGGCGTTGCGCTTTTTCTTCAGAGCGTTGATGGCAGCGACATAGGGCGCATGCATGGCCCAGTCGATGGGCGACACCACGCGCTTCATCCGGGCGTAGTCTTCGGACATCTCCTGTGCCAGATCTGGGTTCGGAGCCAGATCATAATGGGCGGCGAGCTGATCGCGCATGGTGAGCAGATCAAACATGGCTGGTCCTCAAAGTAGTGTTCAGGATGAAACTTTGGCTGCGGCTTGTTTCACGTTCAATAGCCGCACGCAAGTAAACCCGGGGCAATTGCAGGGCCAGTGCGGTGATTTGGCGCGCAGAGGCTGCGCATTGGGGCCCATCGGCGCATTATGACGGCAAAAGGAAACTGTGAATGCCGGGTTGGGGTCGTATTTGACCAATATGTTGTCCATTCTGCGGCGCGCTGCGTGCCACAGTGTCCCTAGATATAAGTACCAAATCTGACCCGTCAAGGGATGTGGCGTTTCGGGGGGCTAGACAAATTGTCCCTTTTGGCGCGGCCGTTAAAATAGTTCTGTTGTTAATGACAAACCTGTGATTTTGAACCGTATATTGAAGCGAAATCGACAAGGCAGGAGGTGGCTAACCTCCAACCCAAGCGAGGAGAAAACCATCCGCGATGGCTGATCTGTTGGACGGTATGGTCCGAGCCTTCTGGCTTGTGGTGACCCTGGACAGTGATCTGGTGGAAATCACCCTGCGCTCGCTAAGGGTCACTTTGACCGCGCTGGCGATTGCGGCGCTGATTGCGCTGCCGCTGGCGGCGCTGCTCTCGGTGCGCCGGTTTCGCCTGCGCCGCACGACCATTGCCGTGCTGAATGCCTTGATGGGGTTGCCGCCGGTTGTGGTGGGGCTGATTGTCTATGTCTTTCTGTCGCGCTCTGGGCCTTTTGGGGTGTTTGGGCTGTTGTTCACGCCGACGGCGATGATCATTGCACAGGTCATCATTATTGTGCCGCTGGTGGCCTCGATTGCGCATCAGTCCCTGCGCGAATTGTGGAGCGATTACCACGATCTGCTGATCTCGATGAACGCGTCTCAAGTGCAGCGGGTCAAGGCGCTGCTGTGGGACGGCCGGCGTGCGCTGTTGACGGCAGCACTGGCGGGATTTGGCCGCGCCATTGGTGAGGTCGGCGCGATTATGGTGGTTGGTGGCAATATCGACCATGCGACGCGGGTTCTGACCACAGCCATCGCGCTGGAGACCGGCAAAGGCGACTTTTCCATGGCCCTGGGGCTTGGATTTGTGCTGATCGCGATGGCGATTGCGGTCAATCTGGCGATCCACTGGCTGGGCCATACCGAAAGCGAGGGGCGCTGGTGATGTCTGAGCAGATGTTTCCAATGGTTGCTAAACAGGCCTTGGTGCGGCGGCGCGGCAAAGTGCTGGTGGGACCAGTTGATTTGACGCTCAAAGGGCAGGGCACCACCATTGTGATTGGTCCCAACGGCGCAGGTAAAACAACGCTGCTGAAGATGCTGCACGGCATCGTGCGGATGAATGGCGGCGCGCTGGACTGGGCCTGCCCCCGGGAGGAGGCGCAGAAGCGTCAGGCCTTTGTGTTTCAGGCGCCGATTATGATGCGGCGCTCGGTTGTGGATAATATTGCCTATCCTTTGCAGCTGATCGGTGTCCGGCGCAAAGAGGCGCGGGCGCGGGCGGCTGTCTGGGCCGAGCGGATCAATCTGGGCGATGCACTGGGGCGGCAGGCGACGCTGCTCTCTGGCGGTGAGCGGCAAAAGCTGGCGCTGGCCCGGGCGCTGATCCGCGCGCCGGATGTTTTGTTTCTGGATGAGCCCTGCGCCTCATTGGATGGTCGTGCCACCCGTGAGATCGAAGAGATCCTGCAGCAGGCCGCTGCTGAGGGAACCCGTTTGATCATGTCGACCCATAATATGGGGCAGGCGCAGCGTCTGGCGGATGAGGTGATCCTTGTCCTGCAGGGCCGTATCCATGAGTTCACCCCGGCCAAGGCATTCTTTGCCGGACCAAAGACCCCTCAGGGGCATGCTTTTCTCAGAGGAGATATTGTAGAATGAAAAATGTGTTTTTTGGCGCTGTTGCGAGCCTTGTTCTGACCGGTGCCGCACTGGCAGACGATATGAAACTGGCGGTTACCACCTCCTTTCACAACTCGGGTCTGGCGGAAATCCTGCTGCCTGAAATCAAGGCGGACCTGGATCTTGATGTGCAGCTTTTGGTGGTGGGCACCGGACAGGCAATCCGCCTTGGCGAAGCCGGGGATGTTGACGCTATTCTGGTGCACTCGAAAAAGGCTGAGGAGAAATTCCTGGCTGGCGGCAATGGCACCCATCGCCGGGAAATCATGTATAATGATTTTGTCTTTATCGGGCCAAAAACTGACGTGGCCGCTGTGCATGCCGCCACAAGTGCCGCCTCGGCGTTGCAATTGATCGCCGAGGCCTCGGCGCCTTTTGTCAGCCGGGGTGATGACAGCGGTACTCATAAGAAAGAGTTGAGCCTGTGGCAGGCGGCTGAGCTGGATCCTGCGGGGTTTGGCAGCTGGTATCGCGCGGTTGGCGCCGGCATGGGGGCGGCTCTGAACACGGCCTCGGGGATGGATGCCTATATCATGGCGGATCGCGCCAGCTGGTTGAACTTTGGCAACAAGGGCGATCTGGCGCTGTTGTTTGCCGGCGACCCGGTGCTGTTCAACCAATATGCCTATCTGCCGGTGAACCCTGAAAAGCATGCACATGCCAAGAACGATCTGGCGATGAAGCTGGAAGCCTGGCTGACCTCGGACAAGGCCAAAGAGCTGATCAATGCCTATAAGATCAATGGCGAAACCTTGTTTGTCTTTAACGCCACGCAGTGAGTCTGCCCATTGCGCACTGCGCGCCCCTGCCGTTTGGCGGGGGCGTTTTTACAGGCGGTCTTTGTCCATGGGTGGCGGGCTCAGCCCTCAATCCCATCAACCGTCAGGGTGACACGGTCACCTGCAAACCAGCTGCGGCCAAATTCCACGGGGCGGCCATCTGTGTCGATGTTGACCCCTGTTGTGCGCAAAATAGGCGCGCCCTCCGAGATCCGCAAATGCAGCGCCTGGGTGGCGGTGGCCAGCTTGGCGGTGATACGGGTTTCGGCGCGGGTGAAATCCTCTACCCCGCAGGCTTTTAGCGCGGCTGTGACCGATTGCATCCGGGCCAGAGCTGTCAGCAAATCCGGCAGGGCCTGTGCCGAAAAGATGCTTTGAAACAGAGCAATGGGTTGGTCATCCGCCAGCGAAAGTCCATCGTAGACATGCACCATTGCACCGGCCTCTAGGTGTAGGGCCTTGGCCTCTGAGGCAGAAGCCACGCGAGTTTCAAGCATCAGGATTTGTTTGGTTGGAGACTGGCCGCCGCGGGCAATGTTTTGGTGAAACCGCACCCTTTTGCCGATGGGATAATCGGTGGGCGCTGCAGCGACAAAGACGCCTGCACCGCGCCGGGCATGTACCAATCCCTGATCCGCCATCGCAGCCAATGCCCGCCTGACCGTGTGGCGATTGACCCCGAACCGGGCCGCCAGTTGCGCCTCTGATGGCAGCTTGTCACCGGTGCCATACCGCCCCTGCGCGATGTCATCCGTCAGCGAGATCGAAATGGATTTCCACACCGCTGTGCGGCCACTCCTGGGTGGGGTCTCATCCATGTCACTAAACTTTCACAAGGTTTCGATTGCGCATCTGCGGGTAGCTTCGCTATGATTTGTCTAGTTGTATAGTTGATGTAGACAACCCGGCCAAGAGGCTTTGACAGATGAAGACAGAAATTTCCGTCCCCGCACGTAAGGCCTGGATGAGCCTTTTGGCCCAGGCTGATGCGGGTGAGCTTAAACGATTGTGGGCTGCCTTTGGCCGTGATCCGGCCTTTGATTGGCTGCGCCCGCCTGAGGCCGGAGGCGTTATGCTGCGCGGCCGCATGGGCGGCGCCGGTGCACCGTTCAATCTGGGTGAGATGACCGTGACCCGCTGTGCGCTGACGCTCGCGGATGGCACGGTTGGCCATGCCTATGTGCAGGGGCGCTCAAAACCCAAGGCAGAAATCGCAGCAAAAGTGGATGCCCTGATGCAGACCGAGGCGGCAGGAGATCTGCGGGCGGCAGTGCTGGATCCGCTGCGGGCGGCGCGTCAGACCCGCAAGGAGGTTCGCGCTGCAAAGGCCGCCGCCACCAAGGTTGAATTCTTCACAATGGTGCGGGGAGAAGACTGATGTCGGCACAGCAAGAGCATAATACCTATAGCGGTGGCTTTGCCACTCCGGCACTGGATGCAGCCCACGGGTTTCGCGCGGCGATGCAGGCCATGGCCCGTCCCGGCAGCCGACATGAGGTCGCAGGCGCGCAGCCCCCCGGAGGGATTTCCGTGGCCGCTGGGGTCCTGCTCCTTACCCTGTGTGACCCCGAAACCGGGGTATATCTGGCCCGCGATGTTGACAGTTCGCCGCTGCGCGAATGGATCGCCTTTCATACCGGCGCGCCAATTGTCACGGCAGAGCTTGCCTGCTTTGCGCTGGGCAGCTGGGAGGCGCTGATGCCCTTGCCGCAATTCCGTATCGGCACATCGGAATATCCCGACCGCTCAGCCACGCTGATTGTCGAGAGGCCCAGTCTCATGAGTGCAAATGCCAGCCTCACCGGTCCGGGCATCAAAGAGCAGGCAGATATGAGCCTGCCGGATATCGCCGCCTGTCAGGGCAATGCCATGCTCTACCCACTGGGGGTGGATTTCTTTTTCACGTGTGGTTCTGAACTGGCGGCCCTGCCGCGCTCAACCACGATTTTGGCAAAGGACTGACGGCATGTATGTAGCTGTAAAAGGTGGCGAACGCGCCATCGACAATGCCCATGCCTGGTTGGCCGAGGAGCGCCGCGGTGACACCACTGTGGCCGAGCTGACCCTGGAGCAGATCCGCGAACAGATGAGCCTTGCGGTAAATCGGGTGATGGCCGAGGGCTCGCTCTATGATCCCGATCTGGCGGCACTGGCGATCAAGCAGTCGCGCGGTGATCTGATCGAAGCGATCTTTTTGATCCGCGCCTATCGCACCACCCTGCCACGATTTGGCTATAGCAAAGCGGTGGAGACCGGCGCGATGGCCTGTGATCGTCGTATCTCGGCCACCTTCAAGGACGCGCCGGGCGGTCAGGTTCTGGGGGCGACCTTTGACTACACCCACCGTTTGCTGGATTTCAAACTGGCCGCCGATGGCGAGGTGCCCGAGGCCCCGGTGGCTGCTCCGCGCATGGAGGTAACACCGCATATCACCGAATTTCTGCAAGGCGAGGATATCATCGAGCGCGAGCCTGCCTCTGATGCCACGCCCGGCGATCTGACGCGCGAACCCATGAGCTTTCCTGCCGGGCGTGCCGTGCGCTTGCAATCACTGGCGCGGGGCGATGAGGGGTTCATTCTGGGTATGGCCTATTCCACCCAGCGCGGCTATGCGCGCAACCATGCCTTTGTTGGCGAGCTGCGCATCGGCAAGGTGCCGGTAGAGATGGAGATCCCCGAGCTGGGCTTTGCCATCGAGATCGGCGAGGTGGAGCTGACCGAATGTGAGACGGTGAACCAGTTCAAGGGCTCCAAAACCGTGCCGCCGCAGTTTACCCGTGGCTATGGGCTGGTCTTTGGCCAGTCCGAGCGCAAAAGCATCGCCATGGCGCTGGTGGACCGGGCTTTGCGTTGGGAGGAACTGGGGGAAGACAACCTTGGCGCCGCAGCCCAGGACGAGGAATTTGTCCTGAGCCATTCCGACAATATTCAGGCGACGGGCTTTTTGGAGCATATCAAACTGCCGCATTACGTCGATTTCCAGTCAGAGCATGAACTGGTGCGCAAACTGCGCCGCGAGGCACAGGAACTGGCTGAACAGATGGCAGCACAGGAGGCGGCGCAATGAGCTACCTTTCCTTATCTTTCTTCGCGCTCAGGCGGCCGAAAACAAACGCAGGGCCA